>JAHFHV010000021.1 GCA_023246725.1 Candidatus Magasanikiibacteriota bacterium
TATTCAGGCCGCGAAAAGCAGTCTTGAAAGACTTAAAACTTCCTACATTGATCTGTATTTGATTCATTATCCAAGCGAGGAAGTATCGTTGGCTGAAACCATGCCGGCCCTGGAAAGATTAATGGCTGAAGGAGTTGTTCGCGCTATCGGGGTCAGTAATTTTTCAGTCGCGGAGATGAAAAAAGCCGCGCTCTATTTAAAAAACACGCGTCTCGCGGCGAACCAAATTGAATATAATATCAATTCCCAAGCGGCGGAAGAAGATATAATTCCCTATTGTCAAAAAAACAAAATCCATGTTATTGCCTATCGCCCTTTAGCCAAAGGAGGTGTTTCTCATAGCACCAATCGTCTCCTTGAGAGCGTGTCCAAAAAATATCATAAGACGGCCGCGCAAGTCGCGCTTAACTGGATTATTAGCCAGGGCATTACGGCCATCCCTAAAACAGCGCGCCGTGAGCATCTCGTGGAAAATTATGGAGCTTTGGGGTGGAAGTTGGCTCCCGGAGATGTTGCTTCGCTTTGCCAAGAGCCAGCGTAATAAAAATAGTCGCGTGCCTTTACAAAACACCAATTTTTGCTATACTGGTGTAACCTTCCAAACAAACAGGTAATTTCTATGTCATTTAAAAAAGCTATTATTTCTGGTATTACCGGCCAAGATGGATCATATTTGGCCGAATTATTGCTGTCCAAAGGATATGAAGTGTATGGGCTCCAAAGGCGCGCCAGCCTGCCAAATACCGAACGGATTGACCATTTATACAGCAACGTTGAGCATCCAAATTTTTTCATGATGTACGCAGATTTAACCGATGCGGATAATTTGAACCGCATCATTCAAAAAGTCCAACCAAACGAAATCTATAATTTAGGTGCTCAGAGTCACGTAGGTGTAAGTTTCGATGTTCCCGAATATACCATGAATGTTAACGCTATGGGCGCTTTGCATTTTTTAGAAGCGATTCGCAATCAAAACTTTCCGGTCCGTTTTTACCAAGCCAGCTCCAGCGAAATGTTTGGCAAAGTTTTGGCCACACCACAAAACGAAACCACGCCATTCAACCCCCAATCGCCCTACGGCCTCTCTAAAGTGTGTGCTTTTTATTTGACTAAAATGTATCGCACCGGGTTTGGCGTTTTTGCTTCAAACGGAATTTTATTTAATCACGAATCACCGCGTCGGGGACTCAATTTTGTTACTCGAAAAATCACCCTGGGACTCGCGCGCCTCAAACTCGGGTTACAACCATTATTGCGTCTCGGCAATCTGAACGCGGTGCGTGACTGGGGTTTTTCCAAAGATTATGTGGAAGCGATTTGGCGCATTGTCCAATATGAAAAGTCTGATGATTTTGTAGTTGCAACGGGCGAAACACATACGGTACGAGAATTTGTGGAGGCGGTAGGACGTTTCCATGGATTCGATATTGTGTGGCAAGGCGCCGGGCTAGACGAAAAGGGTATTAATCGTAAAACTAACCAAACCATTGTTGAAGTTGACCCCATTTTTTTCCGTCCCAATGAGGTTGATTTGCTCCAAGGTGACGCTCATAAAGCCAAGAAACTTCTGGGTTGGCAACCAAAAACGACTTTTTCTGAATTAGCCAGCATTATGGCCGAGAGCGATTTAGCATTAGCCGAACAAGAATTTAAACTGGGCAAGCCGGTGGTTTCGCAACGTCGTTTTGCTGTTTAGTTTTAGTAGCATGGAAAAATTTTTCTATAAAAAACAACTTATTGGCATACGGGCGCGCTCGTTTGCGTCTGGTGTTACCGCGTTGACGAATGAAACGCAGCCGCTCCAAATTTTATCCCTCAAACACCCTAAGGGAAAACAGGTTTTGCCTCATACGCATCGTCCCGTTCGCCGAATCACGAACCGTTTGCAAGAGTGCATTGTGGTTATAAATGGTAAAATCCAAGTTGATCTCTACGGCTCGGATAAAAAACATTTTAAAAAGATATATCTTAAGACAGGTGAGTTGTTTATGCTTGTGAGCGGCGGTCACGCCCTCACAGTTCTTGAAGACACAAAAATTTTTGAAATAAAAAATGGTCCATATAAAAATGATCGAGAGAATCTCTAGGTTATGCGCATAATGCTCGTCACTTCCAAACTTAATTTTGTTTCTGCCGGTGGTTCGGTAGCCGATCTTCACCTTAAAGCCAAGGGACTTGTCGAATTAGGGCATCAGGTAAGCGTGGTTACCGGCTTCTCAGAAGGCAACAAAATCAACCAGGCTCTGCCCTACACAGTCTACGAAGAATATATTAACTCCGCCCATCTCTTGACTATTCAATACCACGTTTATCGTATTCTCAAAAAATATGCCGCCAATGCCGATGCCTTCTATTTGGATGGCCATATTTTTTTATACGGCGCTGGCTGGTATCGTCTGGTCGGCGGGAAACCCACTGTAGCATTTTTTAATATCCGCTTAAATTGTTGGGGCGATACCCAGGATACCGA
This sequence comes from Candidatus Magasanikiibacteriota bacterium, assembly GCA_023246725.1. Taxonomy (GTDB): domain Bacteria; phylum Patescibacteriota; class Patescibacteriia; order Magasanikbacterales; family GWA2-37-8; genus SICD01. The sequence goes on from JAHFHV010000021.1 coordinate 2,474, forward strand.
TAAACGTCGCGATAATTTTTTCTTACGAATGAAACGCGGCCTACGCTCTTTTCTTGAACATCGGCTGGGTGTGCCACTGATCAACCGACTTGATGCTTTTATTTTCAATACGCCCATGGTTGAGAAACTCTATCTCGAATGGGGTTTTGACAAAAATAAAAGTTCGATTATTGAAGATTTTGTAGATACCACGGCCATTCGAGAATATCGAAAAGGTAAGGAAGAAGTGGCCGCTCACCAAACTAAAATCCCGCTTACCATTTTGTGTACTGGTCGCATGATTCCGGAAAAAGGATTTGATCTTGTTATTAAAGCTTTCGCTCAGCTTCCCGATAAAGAACATTTCCGACTTATTATGAGCGGTGGTGGCCCTGATCAAGAGCGTCTGATTGGCCTTACGCGAGAATTTAGGCTTGAAAAGTTCATTACCTTCCCCGGCTGGGTTAACAAAGAAAAGCTTACGAATTTTTTCCGCGAAGCCCACATTTTTATCTTCCCCAAATGGTGGATTGAGTACGGCTCAGCCGTACTCACTGAAGCTATGGCTTACGGCGTGCCGTCAATTATTCCAGCCGGTGGAGCATTGGAGTGGTTGAGCAAAGGCGCGGCTCTCTTTTTTTCTCAGGACAATGTTGCCGAACTTGTTCGGCAGATTGAGTGTTTGGGCAGCGATACTACGCTTCGTATCCAGCTCTCCGCGGGGGCATTGCAACGTGCGGACGTTCTGGATTATAAAAAGTTGGCCGGGCGGCTGGATGCCGTAATACGTTCAGCCAGGTGTTAAGCCCAATTTTTTCGCAAGGAGGTCAACCAGTGGAATGAGGCAAGTTTTTTTCTTTGTTTCATCCGGTTCTTTTTCCCACAGTTGGAACAAATCAACATTTGCTGAATCTGCCAGCAGAGTTGCCACAAATGTCGCCATCTCTTCTTCGTTATAGGCAAAATTTTCCAGTTGTTCCTTCACGAGGTATGGTAAATCTTCAATTGATCGGGCTCTTTTTACGAAACTAAGTTGGTTATAAAAAATATCGCCAAAGGTAATAACAGGTTTTTTAAGTAAGGCCGCCTCCCAACCGGCAGTGCCGGAAATCGTCGTTACTAAACGAGCTTTTTTCATAATGTCAAAAGCACTCAGCTTGGCATCGATTAATTTAACATTGGGGATTTTTTTCAATTCTTTGTAATATGAACGGGGGCGGAAAACAACCATTTGCGGATGTTCTTTTACATACAATAGATACCCAACGGGTAGCGACCGCGCGATTTGTCGTATCAAGGTGATTTGGTCGGATACAAACGGAGCCAGCGTCAATAGTGTGGCTTCAGGTTCGAATTGTAAAGGAAAAAAAACAAAATCGTCAGTGTCGGGAGCGTATGGATCAAATAAGTCTTTCAGGCCGCGCAGGTTTCTTATTTTTCTACGAACACGGTCTTTGATATAACCCCAGGGGTGAACGTAGGAATAATCGCTGCGATCGGGAAGCGTAATATATTCGCCGATCATATGTAGAAACCAGCGTCCCGATCGTAGTAGGCTCTTGGGCGAGAGCCAGGATAATCGTGAACTATAGTTGTGAACTTCTGAGAACAGTCCTGACGAAAAAGTTTCGGAATAGACTGTTGGTTTGGCGCGATAGTTTTGGATAAAAGATTTGGCCGCTTCGTAATACTTTTGTTCTAATGTCGGGGTATTGTATTGGTAAAGTTTCATTTTTTCTTCCACCCAGCTTAACCGATCGTATGCGGTGCTCAAAATAGTAGTTTGTGGAATAGTATTGGCAATGGCGCAAATAGTCTGGATTCCTTTGCGCTTTGCGATATGGTAAAGCAAGGTTGTGCCAATTGATCCAACAACCGAGAAGAAAATAAAATCCGGTTTCTCACTTTCTAAAAATCCCAAGATTTTTTTGATGTTTACTTGCAAAATCTTTAGCATCTCTTCGTGCGTGTAGGCGGGTGTATTATAAGGGTATTCGCGCACCAGCTGGTTATGCATTATAATGCGGTCAACTGCCAGATATGGCCAAAGATTGGGCAAGCCATATTCTTTTTCAAACGCCCGCAAGTAATTAATGTCAAGTTTTTCCTCTTTGTATTCCTTTTGGATGTCCTCGTCTAACAGGAGCGAACTATATAAAAGGTCAGTTTGATTTTTGAGAAAATGATAACTGGATCGGAGTTGAACATAGCCACAAAAGTCCCTTAGTCCATGTCTTTCTTTGAGTAGACAAGCCAGGTGATGGCCAATATAAGCAAAACGCCTTTGTAGAACGAAACAGGCTTTCATATAACGGCTTGATTTATTCTTAAAAGTGTAGTAATCTAGTATAGATTAAATTGTTGCCTGCGTCAATATTTTTCTATTTATAGGCCATTACTGCATAAAAATGAATAACGTTCGGATTATACCACGTTTAGATATAAAAGGACCAAACGTCGTTAAGCCTGTGCACACCGAGGCCTTGCGTGTTGTTGGGAACCCCGCTGAAATGGCTGAAGCTTATTATAAAGCCGGGGCAGACGAAATAATATACCTTGACATTGTTGCCAGTTTGTATCAGCGTAATTTGGATTTTGACCTCTTAAAATCAGTCTCTGAAAAAATTTTTGTGCCGCTCACCGTTGGCGGCGGTATTCGTTCCATCCACGATATAAGCAATGCCTTGCGCGCCGGCGCCGATAAAGTCGCGATTAATACCTACGCGGTCCAGCATCCGGAATTTTTGGTTGAGGCAGTGCAAACTTTTGGTTCGCAGTGCATTGTCCTCTATGTAGAAGCCAAGCGTGTTGCCCTGGGGAGATGGGAACCATACACCGACGGCGGGCGCGAACGTACCGGCCTTGATGTGGTGGCATGGGTCAAAGAAGCCCTGAGTAAAGGAGTTGGAGAGATTTTGCTCACTTCAATTGATCGTGATGGTACGCGGCTAGGTTTTGAGCTTGATTTGGTACAGGCAATCACTTCGTTTTCGCCAGTTCCGGTAATTGCTCATGGGGGAGCGGGCTCAGTAGATTCCGTTAAAGAAGTTATTAAGAACGCCAAGGCGGACGCAGTAGCCATTTCATCTATTTTTCATTATAATGAAGTGAGCGTCAAAAACCTTAAAGTCAGTTTACAGCGAGCAGATATTAGCGTACGGATATGAAAATAAGCCCAACTATCGGCATTGTTGATTATGGGGTTGGTAATTTGCATAGCGCTGTTAAAGCGTTCAAACAATTTTCCGATAAAGTTATTGTTACTGAAGACGCGGATGATATACGCGCCGCGGACGCGCTCGTTTTACCCGGCGTCGGCGCATTCCCCACTGGTATGCAGGGTTTAAAAATTCGTGGGTTAGTGGAGCCGATACGCGCGTTTAGTAAGACTGGCAAGCCAATGCTTGGCATTTGTCTCGGGGCCCAGATTATGCTTAGCAAGGGTTACGAGTTTGGTATGCACGAAGGGCTCAATCTGGTTGAGGGAGAAGTGGTTGATTTTTCGGCGCTTGCCACCGGAACAAAAATTCCTCAGATTGGTTGGAATTCACTTGCCGAGCCCGCACAAGAAGTTTGGCAAAATACCATTCTAGATAGTGTAGCCAGTAATCGCGATTCTGTCTACTTTGTTCATTCATTTATTTTTCAGCCGCGCCAGCCGGACGAAGCGTTAGCCACGACAGAATACGGGGGAAGAGAATTTTGTTCGGTGTTTAAAAAGAACAACATTTACGGATGCCAATTCCATCCGGAAAAAAGCGGAGCGGTTGGGTTAAAAATTATAGAAAATTTTATTCATCTAGTGTCATAAGGTATGGATCAGGCAACTTCAAAATACGGCCTTCCAGCTGAAGTACAATTTTGCACAAAATGCGTTATTTCCAACCAGCGTCCAAACTCAACGGTTGAATTTAAGTCACAAAAAGGCGAGCGTAAGGAAACCCTTGGTTTTAACGAAAATGGCGTTTGCGACGCCTGCCGATTCGCTGAAATGAAAGATGTTACAATCGACTGGACAAAACGAGAACAAGCGCTTGTTGCGCTCTGCGATAAGTATCGTAGCCACGACGGAAGTTATGATTGCGTAGTGCCGGGGAGTGGCGGCAAAGACAGCGCCTATGTGTCGCATGTCCTGAAATATAAGTATGGCATGAACCCTCTAACGGTGACGTGGTCTCCGCATTTGTATACTGACGTGGGCTGGCGCAATATGCAACAGTGGATACATCAAGGTGGTTTTGACAATATTTTGTTTTCGCCCAACGGGCGCGTCCACGGAATACTTACGCGCTTGGCTTTTGAAAATTTAGTTCACCCGTTTCAGCCGTTCATCATGGGTCAAAAACATGTCGGGCCCAAAATGGCGCTCATGCATAAAATTAAACTCATTTTTTATGGTGAAAACCCGGCCGAATATGGTAACAATATAAAAGATAACGACAGTCCCACGATGGACCAAAAGTTTTTCGCGCAGGATGTCACTCCGGATACGCTTTTTTTGGGAGGCGTTAAAGCGAGTGAATTAATTAAAAAATATCCCATTTCCCTTAATGATCTTAATCCTTATTTTCCCGCTCCAGCCAGCGAAGTCAAAGCGCTTGGCATGCAAGTGCATTATCTAAGTTATTACGCCAAGTGGGATCCGCAGGAAAATTATTATTATGCAGTCAAACACACCGGCTTTCAGGCTAACGATGAGCGCACGGAAGGCAGTTATTCCAAATACAGCAGTATTGACGACAAAATTGACCCGTTCCATTATTACACAACATTAATTAAATTCGGACTGGGGCGCGCCAGCTATGATGCCGCCCAAGAAATTAGAAGCCATAAAATTACTCGCGAAGAGGGTGTGGCTTTGGTCCGTCGCTATGACGCGGAATTCCCTAAAAAGTATTTTAAAGAGTTTTTAGATTATATGGGTATAAGTGAGAGCCGTTTTTGGGAAGTCATCAACGGCGCTCGTTCGCCACATTTGTGGGAACAGGTAGGTGGCGAATGGAAGCTGCGTCATGCCGTAAGTTAACTGTATGAAAAAAAATAAAGTTCTTGCTATTATACCAGCGCGAGGTGGCTCCAAACGCATTCCGCATAAAAATATGCGCCAGTTCGCGGGCAAGCCGCTGGTTGCTCACGCCATTCAGCAAGCACAGGCCTGTCCATTTGTTGATCGTGTCATCGTGGACACTGATTCACCGGCCATTGCGATGATAGCGAAACGCTTTGGCGCGGACGTGCCATTTTTGCGCCCCGCTCAATTAGCACAAGACTCATCGCGCGTGATTGATAGTATTATTAATGTTATCAATCGTCTCAAAAATGATGACGGTTACACCCCAACACACGTCCTTCTCTTGCAAACGACTTCGCCCCTTCGTGAAGTGGAGGACATACTGCAATGCTGGCAGCGCATTAAACAATCTAAAGCAACAAGCGTCATTAGTGTCTGCGCCACTCGGCCAAAACCAAAGGATTTAGTTTCTGTTAAGAATAATTCTTTAATATCCGCGAAAGTTAGCGCCAGTAAAAATGGAGTTAAGCTGTATGGTAAAAACGGTTTTGTATTTCTCGTTCAAACCAAAGCTCTTCTAAAAGAAAAAAGATTTGAGACTAAAAAAACACAGGTCGTAATCTGTCCGGAGTGGCGCTCCGTTGATATTGATGTGCCTGAAGAATGGGCGCTGGCAGAGTTGATTTTTAAAAATAAAAGACGGTTGCGCGCACACATGGCAACGTTTGTCAAAAAACAAACTCTATGAAGGTCGGTTTAATTGGTTTTGGCTCAATTGGCAAAAGGCATTATCAGAATTTAACAAAGCATACCACCGACGTGGTTGTTTTATCAAAACGAAAAGATATTTCAGTATCATGCCACGCACAAAGTTGGCAGGCCTTTGCCGCGCATGGGCCGTATGACGCTATTTTTATTGCCAATGAAACATTTAAACACATTCCCACGTTAAAAAAAAGTTTGGCCTTAAAGCCGCGGGCGATTTTTATGGAAAAACCGCTCTCTCACAATCTAGCTGGTCTTACCCAGATGGCCCGCGAGATTAAACGTTCACGAGTGAGTTTATGGGTTGGGTATAATTTTCATTTTTTTAAACCATTTATAAAAATTAAGCACATTGTAGAAAGTAATAAATTGGGTAAAATATATTATCTCCGAGCATCTATTGGGCAAGATTTACGAACCTGGCGCAAACGAGATTACCGCCAGAATTATTCCAGTAAACGCCGTCAGGGTGGGGGAGTAGCGCTTGATTTGGTACATGATATCAATTATCCGGCTTGGCTTCTTAACGACCGGCTGGTTCCAGAAGTTGCGGTCGTTAAAAAACTGTCTCGTTTAGAAACTGATACCGAGGACTCCGTTGAAACCATTTTACATAGTGAGCGCAAACGAATTCTCGTTACAGTCCATCAAGATTGCTTGCGTGTGCCACGTAAGCAATCAGTAGAAATTGGTGGCGACAAAGCCACCCTTGAGTGGGATTCAATATCCAACGCTATCTCTATTCAGACCCCGACAAAAATTTTTCGTCAAACTGTTCTCTCAGAAAGAAATGAAATGTTTGTGAACGAACTTAAATTTTTTATGAGTCAAGTAAAAAAGAAAAAGTTTTTTTCCAATATCGATGAAGCCATTCACGACATAAAAATTATCTCTTTTGTAAAAAAATATGGCAAAAAATAAAGAAGTATCTGTTGCTAAACGGTTCAATCTCAGTGGTAACGTGTGTCTTATAACGGGCGGCGCTGGTTTAATTGGGAGTAGCTTTACACGCGCGTGCGCCGAGGCCGGCGGCACGGTTATTATCGTTGAGATTGATGAAAAGCGCGGGCAGGCAGTCACGAAAAAAATAAATCAACAGCTTAAGCGTCAGGCCGTATTTTTTGAGAAATGCGATATAACCAGCGAACAAAGCGTGAAAGAACTTGTGGCAAAAGTGATCAAAAAACATAAACGGATTGATGCGTTAGTAAATAACGCGTTCCCACGCAACAAAAATTGGGGCAAAAAATTTGAAGAAGTCACCGCTCAGGATTTTTGTGAACATCTTGATATGCATGTCGGTGGCTATTTCGTCATGACCCGTGAAATTTCCCGAGTCATGCAAGAACAAGGTCACGGTGCGATCGTGAGTATGGGTTCAATTTACGGCATAGGTGCGCCAAAATTTTCAATCTATGAGGGCGCTGTTTATTCGGTTGATGACAAAAGCAAGCCGATGACTACGCCGGTTGAATACGCGGCTATTAAGGGAGCGATTGTAAATTTAACAAAATATTGGGCGGCTTATCTCGGGCCGCACGGCATCCGCGTTAATGCTATTTCTCCCGGAGGCGTCTTTGATAACCAGCCCGAAAGTTTTGTTAAAAAATATTCCGAACGAGTGCCGCTTGGCAGACGTATGGCCACGGTTGAAGATCTCAATGCCGTTCTAGTTTTTCTTTTGTCCGATGCGTCCCGCTACATGACCGGTCAGAATTTAGTAGTTGACGGCGGGTGGACTTTGTAGTACTATTACCTATTCTTTAGTGTATGAGAATATGCAAGATATACAAATCGGATCTGTAACGATCGGGGAAGGCAAACCTGTTGTTACTATAGCCGAAGTGGCTTGCCAACACGGTGGCGCCATGGCCAATGCCAAGCGCTTAATAGATGCCGCTAAAGAATCCGGAGCTGATATTGTTAAATTTCAATTGCATGTTCCCGAAGCCGAAATGGTGGCTGGAACGATTAAATTTTGGGGCGGCACCATGGACGATGTTTTAAAAAAAGCTCAATTTGGAACCTATGAGGAGCATAAAGGGCTAAAAGAGTATTGTGCAAAAGTAGGTATTCAGTATTTGTGCACTCCATTTAGTATTGCCGCCGCCGATATTTTGGAAAAAGTTGGCGTGGACGGCTATAAAACCGGCTCCGGTGAGCTCACTAATTTGCCCATGATGCGGCACCTGGCCAAAAAGGGCAAGCCTATGATTGTTTCCACGGGCATGTGCACTATGGATGAGATTGCGGATACCGTGAAAGTTTTAGAGCAAGAAGGCGCCAATTTCGCTCTCACACATTGTTTGTCGGAATATCCGCCGGTGTACGAAGATATGCATTTGGGTGTCATCCAAAAACTTAAAGAAAAATTTGGCATATTAGTCGGCTCTTCCGATCATTCACCTGAAATTTATTCCGCCATTGTGGCGGTAGCGCTCGGCGCAACCATTATTGAAAAACATTTTACCTTGCCAGATTTAAACGGTCCTGATGACGTGGTCTCGTTGTCTCCTGCACAGTTTAAAGAAATGGTTCGAGTCATTCGCGGCATCGAACAAGCGACTGATTCAGAAAAAAAATTGTCCGAAAAAGAATTGGTAACACGGGCCTGGGCGCATCATAGTGTGATTGCCGCCAGAGATATTAAACAGGGCGAGATTCTGAACAGTCAGAACCTCGTGGTCAAGCGGCCTGGCACCGGCATCCCATCCAAGTATCTTGATATGTTGTATAGTGAAAAACTGATTGGAAAAAAAGCAGCTAAGGATTTGGCGTTTAATACCATCCTTCAGTGGGTTGATGTCGAATAATCATATGATCAAAAGCCATAAAAAAATTAGAAAAATCGCGCTCATCACTGGCACCAGGGCTGAATTTAGCTATTATCATCCGATTATTGAGGAAATTAAAAAACGGTCCAGCTTGGATTATGGCATTATAGTCACCAACACGCACCTCCTGGATTCGTTTGGGCGTACCATTGATGAAATTAAAAAAGATAAATTTAAAATCGACGCCGAAATTTATAACACGCTCGATGGATACAATCGCGTTACCATGACAAAATCTCTAAGTATTCTAATGCTTCAATTACCAGAAATTTTTGAACGTATGGAAGCAGATATGGTGTTGATTGCCGGCGACCGTGGTGAACAGCTTATGGCGGCCATTGTTGGCGCTCACTTGTATCTACCGGTCGCGCACATTCAGGCCGGCGAACTGTCGGGCAACATTGATGGCATTGCTCGTCATGCGATTACGAAGTTTTCCCACATTCATTTTGCGGCCAATCAGGACGCCGCGGACAGGGTGCTTCGTCTGGGCGAAGAAAAACAGCGCGTACATATGGTGGGTGCTCCACAGCTGGATGATTTGATTAACGCGCCGGTTACCTCGCCTGAAAAAATATACAAAAAATTTGGCCTTAAAAAAAAGGAGCCAAATTTACTACTGATGTTTCATTCGGTTACCGAAGAATACGAAAAAATGGAAGAGTACATGGACAATGTCATGGCCGCCATTACCGAATTCGGGTTCTACACTGTTTTAATAACGAACAATTCCGATGCGGGCAGTACCATAATCCGTCGCAAAATTAATGAATACCGGAGACCGTTCATTCATGTAACGGATAACGTGCCGCGCCCGGATTACGCCGGTCTTATGAACACAGTCGATTTGCTAGTGGGAAATTCATCGAGTGGTATTTTGGAAGCGCCAACATTTAAATTGGCGGCGGTTAATATTGGTAATCGCGAAGCGGGTAGACTGCAGGGCAGCAACGTCATCAACACAGACTATTCTAAAGAAGGAATTAAGCGTGGAATAAAAAAAGCCCTTTCAAAAGATTTTAAAAACAAGCTTGCCCACTGTGTTAACCCCTACGGCAATGGCCATTCCGCCAAACGCATTGTAGATATTCTACAAAGCGTGGTTATCGACGACGCTCTCCTGATTAAAAAATTAACCTACTAATAGATTTATGATTAACCAATTCAAAAATAAAACAATACTCGTCACCGGTGGAACAGGTTCAATTGGGTCAGAAATAGTGCGCCAGCTTTTAGAGCAGGGCGTTAAACAGGTGCGAATTTTTAGCCGTGATGAATCAAAACAATTTGAACTCGCGCACACGCTTAACAATGATTTGCGTCTGCGTTTTTTAATCGGCGATATTCGTGATAAGGAACGTTTGGACCTTGCCATGGAGGACGTTGATATCGTCTTTCACGCGGCCGCCCTCAAGCACGTGGTGGCCTGTGAGCGCAATCCGTTTGAAGCCATTAAGACCAACATCCAAGGAACACAAAATGTTATTGATTGCGCTTTTAAGAATCGGGTGGACAAAGTCATCGGCGTGTCTACTGACAAAGCCGCCTCGCCCACTAACGTTATGGGCTGTACCAAGCTCTTGGCCGAACGCCTTATGCTGGCAACCTATTTTTACAAGGGCAATAAAACCACTCGTTTTTGCTGCGTTCGCTTTGGTAATGTTTTGGCTTCTCGTGGTTCGGTAATTCCGCTTTTTTTAAAACAAATCAAAATGGGCGTCGCTGTTACTATTACCGACCCAAATATGAGTCGATTTTTTATGTCAATTCCGCAGGCGGTTGATCTTATCTTTAAATCCGCGCAGATTATGCGCGATCGGGAAATTTTTATTTTAAAAATGCCGGTCGCCACCATTGGTGGTATTGTGAACTCGCTCATTGACATTGTGAAAGAATCTAACCCGGAAATGAAGCTTTCAACCATAAAAGTTATTGGCAAGCGCGCTGGCGAAAAAAAACACGAAAAATTGTTGACCGACGATGAAGCCGAATCCGCTCTCGAAACCAAAGATATGTTTATTATTCGGCCCGACGTAGGAATGGAGACTGGCCACAATCTGCCGGAGGAACGCTATCCGCAGGCGATTCATGCCAAACACAAAGAATACGCCTCCGATAAACAAAAAAAGATGACCAAAGCTGAGATTAAAAAGCTACTCATGAGTATTCGCAATCTGGATTTTTTGATTCGCGCATAAGCAAGTTGATTATTTTTAGTTAGGGTTTGGTATTATATGGGTTAAGCCAGTAAGTTGACAGTTTGTCCGAAAAATGGTATCTTGGGGCAGTTAATTACTCACAATACATATGAAAGAGGTGAAAATTGGAAGCTCTATAATTAGCGAAAAAACACCCGTTTTTATTATTGGGGAAATTGGCATTAACCACAATGGCAACCTAAGTATTGCCAAATTACTGATTGATTTAGCCGCCGTAGCCGGTTGCAACGCTGTGAAGTTTCAAAAGCGAACCGTTACCGTGGTTTATACTTCCGAAGAATTGGCTAAACCCCGTGAGGTGCCTAAAGAGATTGTTGACAACGCCATGAAACGCGGGGCGCTTCCATCAGAATCGATCGAGCGATTGAAGCGAGATATAACTGATACGACAAACGGAGATTTAAAATATTCATTGGAGTTTAGCGGCAACGAATATAAAGAACTGTTTGATTATTGCGCCAGTAAAAAAATAGAATGTTTTGTTTCATGTTGGGACGAAGACAGCGTAGGTGATATAGAAGCGCTTAATCCGCCGTGTTATAAAATCGCTTCAGCTTCGTTAACCGATTCCTCTTTGCTTAAGCGCCTTCGATCCACAGGTCGGCCACTGATTCTTTCAACTGGTTTAAGTACTATGGAACAGGTTCGTGAAGCAGCGAAGATTTTGGGAACCGATAATTTAATTATATTGCACTGCGTGTCCACATACCCCACGAACGATGAAGATTTAAATTTACGAATGATTCAAACTTTGCAAACGGAGTTTCCAGAAGTTCCTATTGGATACAGCGGGCATGAACGCGGCACAACCATGTCAACCTGTGCGGTGGCCCTCGGCGCAGTCATGATTGAGCGGCATATTACGCTTGATCGAACGATGTGGGGTTCTGATCAATCGGCCAGCCTAGAACCCGGCGGCCTAAAACTTATGATAGGCAATATCCGTCGATTAGAAAAAGCCATGGGCGATGGCGTCAAAAAAGTGCTTGAAGCCGAAAAGCCAATTATACAAAAACTGCGGCGCAAAACTGACTTCTAAGCTGTCGCTGTATGATGCGAGATTTGATTGTTGAACAATTAAAACAGAGCGCCGCGGTCAAGCTCAAATTAGCCGAAGAAAGCGCCGACGTTATAGCCAAAGCTTGCAACATGATTGTGGACGCCTTTCGAAACGGCGGCAAAGTACTCCTCATTGGCAACGGGGGTAGCGCGGCGGACGCGCAACATATTGCGGGGGAGTGGACCGCCCACTTTAAGCTCAAACGAAAAGCTTTGCCTGCACTCGCCTTAACCACTAACACATCAATTATCACTTCAATTGTTAATGACTCTCGGAATAACTCGGAATTCGCGCGGCAGGTAGAAGCTTTCGCCAATCATCCCGCCGATTTACTACTTGCAATTACAACCAGCGGCACGTCGCCTAATATTATTGAGGCTGTGAAGTACGCTAAAAATAATCGTATCGCGACGATTGGTTTAACCGGAAGTGGCGGTGGCATGTTAAAAACAATCGCAGACCTTACTATTGTTGTTCCTTCTAGTGACGTGCAGCGAATTCAGGAATCGCATATTGCTGTTGGTCACATTATATGTGATATCGTGGAACAAAAATTATTTTGGCTCGAAGAACATGACAACGAAGGCAAAAGCACTTGAGAAAAAAACTTTAGGGTCTAGGCTTGCAAAAATTTTTAGCGGGGCGCTTAACTTTCGCTACGTTAAGAACATGCTCCACCTGTTCAGCTTAGAATACCGAAAGTATCGTTGGCATATTATTGCGCTCGGCGCCCTTAGTTTTTGTAGTGGAATTCTGGAAGGCTTTGGCGTGACCGCAATTATTCCAATTTTTGCGTTTGTCAGTAAAAACGCAGAACCTTCTTCAGATTTAATTTCTCAAACCATTGAGAAATTTTTTGTTTTCTTTCACTTAACCTACACGTTAAAATTTCTCCTTATTTTCATTTTTGGACTCTTTATTATTAAATCCCTAGTTTTATTTGCGGCAAATCATATTGCCGCCCATATTACTACGAGCTACGAAAACACAACGCGCGCGGAGTTGCTTCGCACTACTTTATTTAGCGAATGGAAACATTTATCGGAACAGAAAATAGGGTATCTCAGCCAGGTTTTAACGACCGATGTATCCAACAGTTCGGCGCTTCTCACCTATATCAGCATGTTTTTAATTACACTAACGAACCTGTTAATTTATACACTTTTAGTGGTAAATGTTTCATCGATCGTGGCGGTCATAACGGTTATATTCGGACTAATTATATTTAGTATATTCAAACCGCTGTTATATAAAAATAAGCTGCTCTCACAGCAAGTCAGTCTGTTGTATAAAGAATCTTCACACTATGTCGATGAGGTAATGATTGGTGCAAAAGCCGTAAAATCCATGCGCTTAGAACAGCCAGCCTTAAACAAAGGAGCCACATTCTTTGAAAAGGTCAAAACACTAACCATGCGAATGGTTATTATAAAAAATTTAACTACGGCGTTGGTCCAGCCCCTTGGCATGATTTTAATACTCGGTATTTTTGCATATTTTTATAAAACGGGTGGATTTAATTTTGCCTCGTTTGCTGTTATAGTTTACGCCATTAATAAAGTATTTTCTAATGTGGAAGCGGTGCAAATTCAATTGCATAAAATCAGCTCCTGCGTTCCGTACTTAGGCGCCACTGTTGATTACAAAAAACAAGCGGCAGTAGCTATAGAAAATGATACAGGTACGGGCAATTTTTCATTTGAGCGCAGTTTAGATTTTAAAGATGTGAGTTTTTACTACGCAACGGGATCCGACATAATTTCACAGGTAAATTTTAGAATTGCTAAAGGTGAAATGGTTGGGATTATCGGACCATCGGGAGCCGGTAAAACAACTATAACCGATTTAATTTTGCGTTTGTTTAAACCAACCGGAGGGTCAATATTCATTGATGGCCAAACGATAGATACCATCGCGCTTGATCAATGGCGAACAAAAATAGGCTATGTTTCGCAAGATTCATTTTTAATTAATGACACCATTAGCAATAACATTAAATTTTATAATAATGATTTAAGCGATGTGACTGTGCGAGAGGCCGCAAAGATGGCTAATATTTTTAATGTTATTGAAGAACTTCCCGAAAAGTTTAATACCCTGGTGGGTGAGCGAGGAGTGAAGCTTTCTGGCGGACAGCGGCAACGAATTATTTTGGCTCGCGTGTTGGCTACTAAACCCGAGTTACTTATTTTAGATGAAGCAACGAGCGCGCTTGATAACGAATCCGAGGCCTTGATTCAAGCAACAATTGATTCTCTCAAAGGCAAAATTACGGTGATTGCCATTGCCCACCGTCTCACCACCGTAATGGTTGCGGATAAATTACTGGTAATTGAAAATGGCAAAATAGTAGAGCAAGGCTCGCCGGAACAGTTAATGCAAAATAACGAAAGCTATCTATCCCGAGTCTATCATTTACGTTAGAATTTATGCGATTATTTTTTATTGAATGGTGCGGCAAAAATTTCGGCCTGACAGACGCTGTCAAAGAGCTCCGGAGCCGCGGGAACGAAGTTGTTTATTGGTCAGGTTATGATCTTGACGCCCACGTTGATAAGAAAGATTTTTCTGAAACTATTTTTCATGATTATTTTGACGCGCGCGCCGGACGACCCTCGCCCCAAGTGGATGACTCGAGTTTTCCGCCTCCAAGCGAAGCGCTCATTAATAAAATGTTTGCTACCGAAACTCTGCTCCTAGTCATGATGGAAAAGGCCTACGAATGGATGGGAGTTAATCAGAAAAAACATCTGTATTTTCAATATCTGCGATACTGGGACGGGATAATTAAAAAATATAAACCCGACGCACTTATTGGCCCCAACGCGCCGCACACAGTGTACGACTTGGTATTATTTGATTTAGCCAAGCTTTACGGAATAAAAACAATTATTTTTGAACAAACTTCCATTAACGACCGTTCAATTGTTATGAACGATTTTCGCTTTGGATGTGAAGCTTTGCGTAGTCAGCTGTCGAAAGACCACGGGGTCACGTATTCGGTGAATGATTTTGAACCCGATATCAAACGCTACTGGGACAAGCAAATGAACCCCGACATTAAACCAACGCCTTTGATTGTAAAACAAACATTGGCTCGTTATTCACCCGGAAAGATTCTTAAAATTAAAGTTAAGGCCGTGGCAAACAGTTTCCGCGATGGTCATTTTATTGAGAGACTGTCGCACCGTTTACTTCGCGTGGGAAAAAGCACCATGCCAAAAGAATATGCCAAGTGCGTTTCTCAGGTCGACTTTAGTAAAAAATATGTGTACGCGCCTTTACATTACCAACCCGAGTGCACGACCAGTCCGCTCGGCGGCATCTTTGTGGACCAGTTGCTTATGATAGAAACTTTGTCGCACACTTTCCCCGAAGGTTGGTTGTTGTATGTAAAAGAGCATCCATTTCAATGGAAACCGCGTGGATCAAGTTATTTTAGTTTTCGATATGAAGGATTTTATAAAGCCATTGCCCGTTTGCCTAATGTCCGTCTCGTCCCGGTTGAGACTGATACCTTTAAACTGCTCGAGCACGCCACGGCTGTAGCCAGTGTGGGCGGTACCGCTCCGTGGGAAGGGGCGCTTCGCGGCAAGCCCGGGATTGTCTTTGGCTACCCGTGGTACCGAGGCTGTGATGGTATCTTTGTAGTACGGAGCGCGGCTCAGTGCAGTGAAGCTTTGGATAAAATAAAAAATGGTTTTACCGTTGACAGGCAAACCATGATTAATTTTCTTGGTAGTTTCCAAAAAGCGGTTCTCAATTGTTTTCGGGATTCCTATAACCAAAAACTGTCTTCACTCACCATTCAACAAAACATACAAAATATAGTCCAGTTAATTTCTCGAGAGATCACAGTCTAACCGAGGCGGCCGTTTTTCCGGAGCCAATCAAAAATTACCTCGGCAAATTCCCAGTCGGCAGGCGTATTGATGTCTAAGTCAAACTCGAGATCTTCCACGGTAAACAAAGCCGGGTTGTTGCCATGAATGTTTGGCGCTTCCCAGAGAACACGTGGCTTAAACAGATAAGCAAGATCATTTCGATAATAACACGGCGACAATTCTTGTCGTTGGTTTTTTATTTTAGAAAGCGGTTGGTTGTCGCCCAAAACCACCTGGCCATTTTTGTCATATTTAAGCATCCATTCGGGGTTGCGGTTGGCAATTGCGGGCGAAACGCTAATAACGCAATCATTCTTTTCGTTTACTTTTTCAAACAAATCAATTACCCCGTTAATGTGGTGGCTTTGGCGTAGCGGGCAGGTTGATTGTAACAGCGCCACACCAGCTGGTGTATAGCCCTCATTTTGCTGTAACCACTCCACGGTGTGCTTTAAAACCGGCTCCATGCCGGTACTATCGCCGGCTAATTCAGCGGGGCGTAAAAAGGGGACATCGGCGCCAAATTTTTTGGCCACCGCGGCAATTTCCTCGTCGTCGGTAGTTACGACTACACGGCTCAGCTTGCTTTTGAGCGCCGATTCAATTGACCACGCAATTAAGGGTTTGCCGCCCAGCAGTTTAAGGTTTTTACGTGGGATGCTTTTGGAACCTCCGCGCGCTGGTATAATGCCAAGAATTTCCATACATTGAAATAAAGATAAGCCTAATTCAAAATTTAGCTTATCAAAAAATCAACAATTCGTCAAAATAAAAATATCCCGATTCAAAATCAGGATATTTTTGTTGGGCCCCTGGGATCGTGTTGATCTTTCTGTGGAGGGGCCGGGCCACGTTTTTTCTCCTTTTTTCGTTTGAGGTTCGGTTACTTACCGCCGAGTGTGATGAGCGCCGCGCCGACCACCATGATCACTCCCCCGAGCAGGCGCTCGCGAAAACTCTTCTTCTCGCCCGCCAGGTAGTAGGCGAAGATGATGGTCAGCGGAATCGCGAGTCGTTTCATTGTGCCGACATAGGGCACGATGTCCAGTCGGAAGGCGAATCCAGTGATCCAAATGGCAGCGGCCAGGAGCAGGGCGAGCGTGGTCGCTTTGCTCACTGCCTCGCCAGGCTTAACGCCGCGGTGTTCATCGCGACGCAAGGCGACCACCAGGTTCCCGAGGGCGGCGATGGCGCAGACGCACCCAAAGCCAAACCCCATGTTGGCCCGCCTGGCCACCAGCCCATCGTAAGGGAGGGCCACCGTTGAAAGCCCGACCGCGAAGAATGCCCAACGCACACCAGCGCTCCGTCCGAGTGCGAGGAAAGGTGCGAGCCAGATGCGAATGGCTCGTCGCCAGCCAGTTACAGCCCTCGCATCGACCCGCTGGGCGAGCGCTTCTTTGAAGTCCTGGATATTAAGCACGTAGGTGCCAATAGCCAGAAGCCAAATACCGATCCAGCCCAAGCGGCTGGGGTACTCGCCGAGGATGATCATGCTCGTGACGATCACCACGGCCGGCGTGGTGGAATCAATCGGGGTGACGAGGGACACATCTTCCAGCGCCCGCGCCTTCATCTTGCCGAACATGATGCCGATGTTGAGCATCCCCGTGGCCAGCATGGGCCACAGGAACCCGGGCTTGATCTCGGCACCGCCCGTAAAGAGCGCGGTGACGAACAGCAGGAGCGCCGCTCCTCCCAAATGCAGGGCAACCAAGAGGCTGGTGCGGTTCTTCCAGTCGCCGGTCTGCACCTTCTTGGTGAAGGTGTTGTACAGTGCGGCGAACACGGCGCCGAGCGCAACGAGCAGAATAGCGGTGCGGTTCATGGCGGCCTCCTTGGCGGTATAACACGCATGTCGGCGTGTCATCGGTTTCTCAAACCGGATTATTTGAGAACAAACAACTATACTACAAAGTAATCAGTTTTGTCAAGAGTTTGGGTTGTTAGCAAAAATTGAAAACTGGACTCCATAAAGTTCAAAACTGGACTATCGGCAAATCTTGTTCCTTGAAAATCTGCGTGCTCACGAGCTGTCCTTTAAACCAGAACCGGACTTCAACCGTTTGTTTTTCCGTGTCCAGCGCCAGGCGGAGCTCCACGGGGTATCGCGGCGGTACTTTAGGAACGGTGATTTTAAGATTACAAATTGAGATTTTCCGGTAAGCGTCAACTACTCGGGTCGCTCGTAAGCAGAAAATATCCTTGCTCGATTGGTACGGCGGGGGCACTTGAAACGGACGAAACATCGTTTTGCCGTCCTTGACCGCCTGTTCGAATCGTCGTATCGGTATCTCTTTGGTCGTCGAGTGAATTGTTCTCAGATTGTACCGCTCAATCTCGTCGCGAAATATTTCTCTGACCTCGGTGAATTTGGTGACGTGATCCTGAGCGCACCGTCTGACTACTCTGGCCTGCATCCACCGATACGGCCGCTCAATTTTTCCCTTGGCCTGTGGCGAGAGCGCGTAAATGACATTCGTGCCGCAGTCTTTTAACACCTGTTTCCATTGCGGGTCAATGTCGTCAGTTTCTAAGACATTTTTTTGCCACAAGGTATCGCGTTTCTTGACGAATCTAAATATGGAATGCTGGTCGGCGTAGTAGGCGCGCGGGGCCCCGTAGCTTAAAACCGCCGATTCCGCGGACATAATATGATTCCAGCGGTTCTCGGTTTCAAACAGATCGCCGAAGATTACCAGCCGCGAATAATCGTCGAGCGAAGTAATGCCGTACCATTTTGTTTCAACGAATGGCGACCACTGGTGGTGCGACGAGTCGTGCTGGATTAATTCGCCGACGTAATTCGTTAAGACTTCGCGATCATGGAGCCGCGGAATCTTTCGTTCCAGATAGCAGCCGGTCGCTTTGGCCCGGGCGATAATGGTGGGCAGGGAAACTTTGATCTGATATTTGTCCCGCAGGGTGTCCCGAATCGCCGAATAATTGTATTCGCGAATCGGCATGGCTGGATTGGCCACGAGGGCTTTTTCTTTCTCCAATTCTGCGCCGATAAGCCGCTCTGCCGCCACACCAATCTTTTTTTGAGACGCGCGCTCGTAGGCCACCGAAAAGGCCGCCCCATCTTTCCGGTATTCCCCAAGCAGTGAAAAGAACTGGCTCCGTTTGACGCCGAGCTGGACAATCGCGCTCGCGAGATCAATCTCATGGCGAACGTAACGGCTCAAAACCTCCGCCACGGTTTCCGTAGCCAACCGCGTATGTATCTGTTTGCCCATAGAATGACAGGTTAAGAGTAAACCCGTCATTCTACCGACAGACAGCGCTAAAGTCCAGTTTTCAACTTTAAACCAGTCCAGTTTTGAAGTTTAACTGACA
>JAHFHV010000022.1 GCA_023246725.1 Candidatus Magasanikiibacteriota bacterium
ATTTCACGCAATCTTTTTGGATCGCTCGGATTTTGGATAGAAAGTTGGACGTTCTATCGTTCCGTTAAAAAATATCTCGTCAAACAGCCAGCCGCAGTGTATTACACTCGCGATTTGCCGATTGCTTACTGGCTCTCACAAGCCATTAGTCCGATTTTTTATGAAATTCATACTTTGCCAGATGTTATTTCAGCGAAGCATAAAAGAGCATGGAAGCGAGCCGTAGGCATTATCGTTATTAGTCAAAGTTTACAAATAGAACTTGTTAAACAAGGTGTCTCCCCACAAACAATTGTAGTGGCGCGCGACGCGGTAGACACACGTCAATTTAAAATTAATAAGACACGTGAAGAGTGTCGGCAAAAATTAGGTCTTCCCTTCAACCAAAAGATAATAGTATACACCGGACATTTGTATGAATGGAAAGGGACCAATTTGATGGCTGAAGCGGCTCGCTCTCTTCCCCAAGATTTTCATTTTTACGTGGTAGGTGGCACATCAGCAGATATAGATCATTTTCGCACACGATTTTCCACTTCTAATTTTCACGTAATTGGTTGGCGCCCGCATCTAGAAATGCCCTTGTGGCAATGGGCCGCAGACGTCCTTTTACTCCCAACCAGCGCTCGCAGCGCCATTGGTAGCAAGTATACCTCTCCACTCAAGTTTTTCGAATATCTGGCATCAGGCACTCCGATTGTTGCTTCAGATATTTCGTCTACTAAAGAGATACTGTCAGGTGGGGGAACTGACGGAATTGAATACTTTGAACCAGACAATCCAGAAGATTTGCGCCGAGCCATCATCGAGGCGTTTGGTCCAAAGAAAATGCTATTACAAACAGGTGCAAAGAAAACAGCTACAATAATTTCTACACATTATACGTGGGAAAATAGAGCTAAAATTATTAGTTCGTTTTTCAAAATCCGCCTATGATATTTTTGTATTCTCGCCTAGCAACGATAATTGCCGGTTTCTCTACCACGCACGGCATTCTTGATTTTGAGAGAATTAACCTCATTATTCAAGGCTTACTTTTTGTAACAATTTTTGGTTTGGCATGTGGCTACTACTTTTATACATATCATTGGTCTAATCTTGAAGCGCGACGAATATTTTATTTCACGTTCGGCATGCTCGGGCTTCTGGTTATCGGCAAGTACGCGCTCTTTCATTTTCGGGTTGGATATATTGCCGATCGTCTGCCGTTCTATGCGCTGCCCTCGCCTAAGGCCCAGAATTTTCTGTGGTTTATTTTCCCTATACTCGTTTTTACACTATTTATGGTTGTTCGTGAGCGGCTTGAACGTCTGGCGCTTCACACATTTTTGGCCGCTCTTGCCGCCTTCAGCAGTATCTTTACATTAGCCGTAGCTGGCATGCGCCAAGGAGTGGCGAGTATTATTGATCCATTCACTCGCACCTACTGGGAGTATACCGGAAATTTACATCTCATTACCAATCTGAAAGATTTTCTCCACAACTATGTGTCTCTGCTCCCACAATTAGCGGCTCATACAAGCACACACCCACCCGGTTACACCGTAATCCTATACATCTTCCAAGAATTGTTTACGGGAAATTTACTCGCGCTTACTATTGCTCTGGCAGTCACTGTCAGCGCAATTGTGTGGCCGCTTTTTTATCTGTGGCGGTCACTATTAGACGAAGTCCGAGCCCGTCAACTTGTAGAAACTTTTATTTTTATTCCCTCGGTTGTGCTGTTTACGGCCACCTCAATGGACGCCTTTTTTATGCTCGTGGTTTGGCTCGCCATTGCCGCCTGCTATGTGGGGTGGCGTCAAAGCAATTGGCTTTCGTTGGTAGCGGGGCTGATGGCGGCCGTTGGGCTTTTTTCTAATTTTTTGTTTTTATTACTCGGCCCCTTGTTTATTTTTTTGGCCATACAGTCACTTTGGCGTATTCCGGCCACCGAAAGAAATAAACGATTAAGCCGTGTCGGTTTAAGCGCGGTTGTCATGCTGTTATTTTTTGTTCTTCTGCATGCCTGGTCAGGATACTCGCTCTGGCAAAATTTTGTGGCTGCCAAAGCCGCCAACAACATTGCCGTCCAAAGTAATTTTGTTTCAGTAGTTCATTTTTTTCTGTACGCGTTTATCACCCTCAGTGATTTTTTTATTTACCTTGGACCGCCTCTGGCATACCTCATCGTGCGCCATGGACGAAAACTGTGGAGTCAGGGGCCAGGCTTTATAAAACTGGGAGCCGTGATGACAGCCTACCTAAGTCTCGTCGGAGTCTTCCAGGGAGAAACTGGCCGCTTGTGGCTGTTTATGACGCCTTTTTATGCGCTGGCGGGCACCTCTCTTCTTGGTGAAGCGGATAAAAAAATTAGAAGCGCGTTTTTGGCTTGTTCATTTGCCTATCTAATAATCATAGAAACATTATTTTACACTTACTGGTAAAATTATGGGTAGTTATAATCAATATCAATATACTGATTTGGTAAATCGTGAGTCGGATCTGTATGCCGCCACAAAATATCAAATCATTCTTGATTTTCTGGCGGGCAGACCAAATCTGAAAATTTTAAATGCCGGTTGCGGTTCAGGCGAATTATCGTTTTTACTCGCGGCCGCTGGGCATTCAGTAATTGGTATTGATCCGGCCAAAGAATATATCAGCTTGGCGAATGAACGTGTCCCAGATAAATTGCGAGAACGCTGTTCGTTTCAGGTTGGTTCAATTGAAACATTTACAACCGATACGGCCTTTGATTGCGTGATTGCGACTGACGTCTTGGAGCACATTAAAAATGATGCGATGGCGCTAGAAAAACTCACGACATTCCTCAAACCCAGCGGAGATATTATCATCACCGTCCCTGCTTTGCCTGTCTTATTTGGTGTGCATGATGAACTGTTGGGGCATTTTCGGCGTTACACTAAAACCACTCTCAGCGATCTTATCCGAAGCGCGCAAAATGTAAACATTAAAAAAATACGCTATTTTGGTTTTACGTTGATTCCCATTTGTTATTTATATAGCAAATTACTTCGCAAACCATATCCGGTGGCCTCAGATGGTAAAGGACACCTGGCGTTTATCAAAAAATATATCCTCGGCGGGATGCTCGCGTTTGATGCATCAATTACGATGCCGCTTGGCACCAGTTTAATTTTATGGAGCGCAAAAAAAGATGTTTAATTTTTCCGATATGAAAAAATACAGAATCGGCGTCGTTGGTTTATGGCACCTTGGTGAAATTTTTTCAGCTGGCCTGGCGGAATTAGGCTATACAGTAATAGGTTTTGATGATGCGTCAATCATAACAAACCTTAATCAAGGAAAACCACCGCTCGCCGAACCAGGTTTAAGTGAACTTGTCGCAAAGCATCTGGCCTCTGGGAGGCTTTCGTATAGCCATGATTTTAGTAAATTAGAAAGCTGTGATGTTATATGGCTGGCAATTGACACGCCAGTTAACGATAGAGATGAGGTTGACGTGAGCTCGATATGGAATTTTTTTAAAAATCACAGCAAAAAGTTTACTCCTGGAGCGCTTGTCGCGATTTCAAGCCAGCTTCCAATTGGCACCTGCGCGAGTTTGAAAAGATTTTTTAATGAAAATTATCCTGAAAAGGGTCTTAGGCTGGCTTACGTGCCAGAAAATCTACAATTAGGCCAAGCGCTAAAAAGTTTTTTTGAACCTGGTCGATTCGTAATCGGAGCCGATGATCAGGCGAGCTCTGATCAGACGCAAGATGTGTTAAGCCCGCTCAAAACAAATAACTTGGTAATGAGCATTGCTTCGGCAGAGTTGAGTAAACACGCGCTTAATTCATTTCTGGCAACTTCGCTTAGTTTTATTTATGATATTGCCGACGTGGCTGAACAGTACGGGGCAGACGTGGTTGATGTGGCCAAAGCGTTGCGGAGCGATTCGCGCATTGGACCGGAGGCGTACTTGGATGCCAGCATCGGTTTTTCGGGTGGGACACTAGCCAGAGATCTAACCATTTTAGTGGAGAAAGCCAAGGAAGCCGAAATTAAATTGCCGGTGATTCAGGCCGTGGTTACAAAAAATCAAGAACGCCGAAGTCGTCTCATTGAATTTTTAGAAAAAAAATTAGGCGCGTTAGCACGGAAAAATATAGCTGTTATGGGGTTGACGTACAAACCTGGCACGCCTACTTTGCGACGAGCATTATCAATTGAGGTAATCATGATTCTTAAGGGAAAAGGAGCGATTATACACGCGTATGATCCATTAGCTGAAAAAAACGAACTCCACGCGCTAACCGGTTTAGATAAAAGCAACAACCCGTATGAATGCGCTGAAGCCTGTCAGGCGGTTTTATTTTTAACTGGCTGTTCGGAATTTAAAGACTTAGATTTTGTGAAGCTCCGAAGTAAAATGGCGACTCCTTGGATTTTGTTTGATGCCCGAAATTTTTTAATTGACCAGGAAAAAAAGATACAATCCGCCGGGTTTGTTTATCAAGGAGTCGGGAGGGCATCTTTTGACAAAACTTAGTATTTCTGCTACAATCCTACAAATAATGATGTCTATGATATCTATAGTAATTCCAGTTTACAACGAAGAAGAAAACGTGCAATTGTTGTATCAGAAAATTGTTGACGTGCTAGCGCCCACCGATCAAACGTGGGAAATTATTTTTGTTGATGACGGCTCCATCGATCAAACCGTTGCCAAATTAAAAACCTTGCCCAAGGTAAAGATTATCATTTTGTCCATGGATTTCGGCCAAACTTCAGCGCTCGATGCCGGTATCCATGAAGCTAAAGGCAATATCATTATCACCATGGATGGTGATCTGCAAAATGATCCAAGTGATATTCCTCGGCTTATTGCTAAAATTGAAGAAGGCTTTGATGTGGTGTCGGGATGGCGGCAGGAGCGGCATGATTCGGCAGGTCGTCGCATTTTATCGCGCCTCGCTAACTGGCTTACGGGCAGAATTTCTGGTTTATATTTAAATGATTCGGCCTGCGCGCTGAAAGCCTATCGCCGTGAAGTTGTCCAGGCGGTCCATTTGTACGGTGAAATGCATGTTTTTTTGCCGGCTTATTTGCATAGTAGGGGAGCTAAGGTCGCTGAAATTCCGGTCACGCATCACGCGCGCAAGTTCGGCATCTCTAAACACTATTTCATGAAAGCAGTCAAAGATATTTTTGATTTAATGACCATAAAATTTTTAACCACCATGACCGGTCGGCCTCTGCTCTTTTTTGGTGGTATTGGTGTGGTTTCATTTTTGCTTGGCTTTGTGGTTTTTGCCATTTCGATTTACTTAAAATTCGCGGGCTTGCGTAATTTTGGTCAAACCCCACTGCCGATTTTAGCAGTCTTTTTTGTATTGGCTGGCATTTTATTTTTTATGCTCGGATTTTTGGCCGAGCTTATGTTACGAGTCTACTTTGAAACAAACCACAAAACTCCGTACGTTATTAAAAATCGGATTGAGAACGCATAGTGCTATGCAAGTAGTGATTTTAGCGGCCGGTGAAGGAAAGCGCATGCGTCCGCTAACAGCAACGACCCCAAAGCCACTGCTCACTATAGCGGGACGCACACTCCTCGATCATATCTTTGAGGCGCTTCCGCAAGAAGTTACTGAAGCGGTAATAGTAGTAAAATATTTAGGCGATCAAATTAAAGCGTACTGCGGGGAATCGTTTCATGGCCGCGCAATTCACTACGCCGACGGATCTGATTTGGGGACTGCCTACAGTTTTTTGGCGGCCCAGCCTTATGTAACGGAAGATAGATTTTTGTTTTTATACGGGGATGAATTCCCAGATTTAGAGGATATTAAAGCCTGTCTTCGGCATCCAGTCAGTATTTTATGCTGGGAAGCGGATGATCCGTGGAACCATGGTGTAGCCACAGTACGCCCGGATGGTACTATTCAAAAAATTATTGAGAAACCTAAAGTTCCGGCCTCAAGTTTAATTGTTGGTGGTGTAATGGTCCTAAATAAAAAAATTTTTACATACAAACCAGAAAAAAAATTAAACGGCGAATTTTTTTTCACCAACATGCTCAATCAATTTGTTCATGAGACGCCCGTCGTGGCTATAACATCAAAGCAAAAAATTGGTGGCATCTCTACCCCAGCCGATATTGAACGGGTAGAAGAATTATTAACTCATAGGTAGTTAGATTGGTATGATTCTCACGCGCACCCCGCTCCGTCTTCCCTTGGGGGGCGGTTCCACCGATTTGCCGGCCTACTATGAACAGTTTGGCGGTTTTATTTTTGCAGTGAGTATTAATTTATACATGTATTTGGGGGTAAATCAGCCGCCGGGGGATGATTTAATTAGAGTAAAGTACCGAGAAAGCGAAGAAGTCGAACGACTGGAAGATTTACGGCATAATTTAGCGCGCGGAGCGCTCGCGCGCACGGGTATCTCTAAAAAAATTGAAATCACATCCATGTCGGACGTATCGGATGGAACGGGGCTGGGCAGTTCAGCCGCGTATTTGGTCGGACTCTTAAGCGCTCTCCATGCCATCAAAGGAGAAAATATTTCCCGGCGGCAGTTGGCGGAAGAAGCGTTTGAAATTGCCACGCGCGATTTAGGCCTCCCTGATGGCAAGCAAGATTTTTACCCGGCGGCGTTTGGCAATTTTTGCGTGCTTGAAATCGCTCCAAACGGATCCGTTGTTATGTCTCCGGCGCACATTTCTCAGCTCACCCAAGAGCAATTTGAAGAACGCACACTTTTATTTTATACCGGCATTCGACGATCCAGTGTTGATTTGTTGCACGGTCAACAAACCGATATTCGCGCAGCCAATACTCGCGCTATTGAGCTTAAACACCAAACCAAAACAATTGGGCGACAAATTTTAAAAATATTTGAAGCGGGAAAACTTGATAATTTTGGCGAGCTCATGCACGAGCACTGGAATCTTAAAAAACAGATGGCGCCAAATATGAGCGCCAATGCGTTTGATGAAGTGTATAGCGCGGCCCTTAATGCCGGAGCCATCGGAGGTAAAATCATCGGCGCGGGCGGCGGGGGCTTCTTTTTAGTCTATTGCAAAGATGGCAAGCAATCCGCTGTGCGTCAGGTTTTTGCCAATCACAAAATGCGGGAAATTCCGTATCGAGTTGATGCTGGCGGCACGCAGGTCTTGGTCAATCACTCTCGTGATTTCAACACCATATGAAACTAGCCAATAAAACGGCTCTTATTACCGGCGCCAGCGGCGTCATTGGCTCGGCTATCGCTCGGGTATTCGCCAAAGAAGGCGCCGCACTTATTTTATCTGGACAGTCCAATCAAAAGTTGTTGGCGCTTCAATCTGAATTATCAGCGGAAACTTCCGTGCAAATTTTTCCGTGTGACGTGGGAGAACTAAGCCAAGTTGAAGCTTTGTTTAATTTTGTTGCCGGAGTTACAGCGAAACTGGATATTGTGGTTACAGCCGCGGGCACGTTTGGCGAAATCGGTTCTTTAGAACAATGTGACGCGAAACGATGGACAGACGCGATTGCGGTTAACTTGTTTGGTACCGCCTGGTGCATAAAATACGCTTTGCCACTCCTTAAAAAAAATAAGTCAGCAAGCATTATTACTTTTGCCGGTGGCGGTGAGGGCGCAATGCAGAATTTTTCTTCATACGTAAGTTCTAAAGGCGCGGTTTTACGGCTTACCGAAACATTGGCGCAAGAATTAGCTTCTTATAAAATTTCTGTCAACGCCATTTCTCCCGGGCTCGTCAATTCAGGTCTAATGGAAGATATTGTTGCGGCCGGAGTTGATAGGGCTGGGACAAAAGCCTACCAGCAAGCCTTAGATGAACACAGCGGCCAGGGCGAGGCCGTGTCACCTGAAAAGGCAGCCGCTCTCGCGGTGTGGCTAGCCTCGGAAGCATCTCGCGGACTCACCGGCAAAAATATCAGCGCAATTTGGGACAAGTACGAGGATATTCCGGCTCACCTTAAGGAAATTATGAGTTCTGATATTTATAACAGCCGACGGATTAAACCTAAAGACCGTGGGTATGCCTGGTAAAAAAATCACACTCGCGCTCATCGGCGCCGGCGGCATTGGAAGCGTTTGGGTAGAGGCCATTAAAACTATTCGCTCTGTCAGCCTCGTAGCGGTGGTTGATGCTGATTTGGCGCGGGTCCAAAAAATTGCCAAACAGTTTCCCGCATGCCGCGTCTATCGTAATGTCGAGTCAATTGTACATGACAAAACTATTACCATGGCTATTGTGGCCACGCCGCATTTTTTATTGGCCCCAATCAGTTTTCAATTGCTCGCGGCCGGCAAGCACGTTCTTTCAGAAAAACCCGGCGCGATCAGCCTTGCCGAGCTGAAAAAAAATAGCACTCTTGCGAAGCGAAAAAAAATACACTACGCCATCGGGTTTAATCATCGCTACCACGCCGCCATGCAGCAAGCAAAAAAATTGGTGGACGCGGGAGCAATCGGCAAACTTCAATTTATCCGGGCGCGCTATGGTTTTGGCGGGCGCAAAGGGTACGAAAAAGAATGGCGCTTTAAAAAGGCCATCAGCGGGGGAGGGGAGCTGTTAGACCAGGGTGTCCACATGATTGATTTGGCGAGGTGGTTTATGGGCGATTTTGTGGACGTTAAGGGTTTTGCCGAAGATTTATTTTGGCATGGCGAGGTGGAAGACAATGGTTTTTTGCTCCTCCGTACCAAACAGCGCCAAGTCGCGTCTATTCACGTCAGCTGGTCTAATTGGAATTGGATTCACTCATTTGAAATTTTTGGTACTAAGGGCTACTGCCAAATTGACGGCCTGGATCAGCGTTATCGGGGGCCAGAACGCCTTACGGTTGGCAGGTGTGATGAAAAACTTTCCAAGCCACCGACCGAGAAAGTATACGTTTTTAAAAATGAACTCAAACACACTTCGTTTGCGCGGGAACTGGTTGATTTTATTCACGCAATTCAAAAAAAGTCAAAACCGCCAATCAATGGTAGCGATGGTTATAAGGCAATGAAAATTGTCCAGAGCATATACAATCAAAAAAAGTAACTATGTCCAATCTCAAGAAAATTTTAGTCGTAGGCGGCGCCGGGTTTATCGGCTCCCATATTGTTGATGAACTGCTTGGAGCCGGATACATGGTGCGTGTTATGGATAACTTGGGTTTACCAACACACGATGGAAACGTTCCAAGCTGGCTGAACCCCAAAGCTGAATTTATAAAAGGCGACGTCCGTAACAAATCCGATTGGCAAATAGCCCTAGCTGGTGTTGGTGCAGTTATCCATTTAGCCGCGTACATGGATTATCATTTGGATTTTAGCACCTATATTCAAACTAACGTCGAAAGTGTGGCACTCCTGTTTGAGTGTATCGTAGAACAGAAACTCCCCATTAAAAAAATTATCATGGCGTCGTCACAAGCGGTATATGGCGAAGGTCAATATCGTTGCCCCGAGCATGGCGTCAGCTATTACTCGCCGCGTGGTGAGGAGCAACTAAAACAGCATGATTGGGAAGCGCATTGCCTAACGTGCCATGCTATTGTTGAGCCTGTTCCAGAAAAAGAAAGTGACGAACTTCGCCCGCTGATTCCGTACGGCGTGTCCAAAGCCGCTGCCGAACAATTATTATTTGCGTTAGGGAAATTGTACAACGTGCCGGGCGTGGCGCTTCGTTTTAGCATTCCACTTGGTTCCTGCCAATCATTTCGCCATTACTATTCGGGTGCTCTCCGGTCATTTGCCGTCAACACTCTCTCTGGCGAGCCGATTCAGATGAACGAAGACGGGTTGCAGTGGCGAGATTTTATGTACGTTAAAGATGTGGCCACCGCGCACAAAATTGTGCTGGAAGATTCACGGGCAGATTTTGAAAGTTTTAACGTTGGATTAGGCAGCGGTACGCGTGTTTTGGATTTAGCCAAGCTGGTGGCCGCGGAAGTTGGTATTCCATTCCAGCCGCTTCTCACGAACCGCTATCGCCTGGGTGGAGCGCGCCACTCGCTAATGGATATCAGCAAACTCAAAGCCTTAGGTTGGCAACCCCAAAAAACGGTCGCGGACGCCGTACACGATTACATTGCCTGGGTAAAACAATTTGGCAATTTAAAACAATATCTCAAACAGACCGAAGATCAGATGAAGCAGCAGGGGATACAGAAAGAAATATAAAGCATTTTCAATCAAAAAATTCCGCTTACTTGAGCGGTTTTTTTGTGTTTGTTATGATCTTGACAGGGAATATCCAATGTGTTAATATAATCGGCTTGTGGTTGTATTGAGTTGTTCTTTAAAAAAGCCTGGCGCGATAGGTTATTTGTCTCGATAAAATTTGAGGCAAGCAACAAGTCGCGCTAGGTATGGGTCTTGAAAGATTGCCAGGAATATGATATACTTTTTTTACTTTGAGTAGCTTGATAAAATAGCCTAGTATGGATCAAAATCAGTCTTCGTACGCCGCCAATTTTTTAAGTCAGGTTGGCGATATTACCACGGTTATTAAAGTTTTATACAGCCAGAAGTTGGATCAGGCGGTTGATGTTTTATTTGAAGCATGGAAAGAAGGCCGTTCGGTGTTTATTATGGGCAATGGCGGCTCGGCGTCCACGGCCACGCACCTGGCGGCCGACCTGGCTAAAACTATTTGTGAGAGCCCCGAAGATAAAGGCATTAAAGCCATGGCGTTAGCTGACAATATCCCACTCGTCAGCGCGCTCACAAACGATTGGGGTTGGGACAATATTTACGTCAATCAACTTACAACGTATTATACCAACGGGGGAGTGGGTATTGGTATTAGCGTGCATGGTGGTAGTGGCACGGACATTGCCGGTAAATGGTCGCAAAATATCATGAAAGGTCTGCAATACATTAAAGATCGCGGCGGCCAAACTATTGGGCTCTCGGGTTTTGACGGCGGCCCCATGAAAAATTTGGTGGATGTCGGCATTGTGGTACCGGCCGAGTCCACACCTATCGTGGAAGGCATGCATGTGGTGCTTCACCACCTCATTGTATTTGGGTTAAAAGAAAAAATTAGTCACTATAAAAAAAACGGTAACTATGAGTTCACTCAAACGAGCCATTTTTTTGGATCGTGACGGCGTCATTAACGATGTGGTTGACCGCGGTGACAACTGTGTTGTGTTAGATAAACAAGTGCGCTGGACAGCGCCATGGACATATGCCGAGTTTATTCTAAAGCCCGGCGTTATAGATGCGTTACAAAAATTTAAAGCGGCGGGCTATCTCATAATTTTGGCCACGAACCAACCAGATCTTGCATATGGCACGATGAAGCGAGAGGATCATGATAAAATTATGACCGACATTCGGGCGCTTCCGTTTGATGATATATTTATTTGTGAACACGGGCGGGACGAGGGCTGTGGTTGCAAAAAACCAAAACCAGGAATGCTCCTGGAAGCAGGCAAAAAGTGGCATATTGATTTAGCTCAGTCGTTTATTGTAGGCGATACCAAGAGTGATATGGGTACCGGCCAGGCTGCCGGTTGCAAAGTGATTATTATTGACCATGAGCAGAACCAAAAATTAGAACCAGATTATCGTGTAAAAAATTTGAGTGAAGTGATGGGGATATTAAAATCCGTGTAATTTCTTCGTCGCGCTTCAAAGGACAACGGTCGCGTCTCAAAGGACGTTATGCGACACGATTCCGTTGAATCGGGCGTGATTTCGTCAAATCATATGAAAATTTTTATTGATAGCGCCAATCTTGTTGAAATAGAAGAAGCTCTTTCGCGGGGGTTTGTTCAAGGCGTTACAACTAATCCATCGCTGTTATCTAAGGAACCAAAAACATCTTTTGAAACACACGTGGGAAAAATCTTAGACTTAATAAACCGTTATCAACCCGGGATTCATTTAAGCGTGGAAGTTTTTTCTCGCGACCCTGAAGAAATTTTGAAGCAAGCTGAACATTTTAAAAAACATTTTAATTACCCCAACCTGAGCATTAAAGTCCAGATTGGATGGAACGAATTGGTTACTATCAAAAAATTAAGCGATAACGGTATCTCCGTTAATTGTACTGCCTGTATGAGTATAACGCAGGCGATAATGGCAGCGCGCGCTGGCGCCAAATACGTTAGTTTGTTTTGGGGGCGTATTCGCGATGGTGGTGCAGAAAGTGAAAGCGTCCCTCTGCGTGAGCGCAAAGCCTTTGATTACAAAGATTTTGACCCAGCTTTTGTAACTAAATCAGTGCGCGCGCTACTCGATGTCGGCTCAATCCCAAGCGAAATTATCGTTGGAAGTATTCGTTCAGTTATGGATGTGCGCGACGCCGCTCTTGCCGGAGCGCATATTGTGACGGTGCCACCAAAGTTTTTTCAAGATATGGTCAGTCACTTTAAAACCGATCAAGTGGTAAATCAATTTCTCACAGATTTTAGTGGCTGGTTGGCCTCATAAAGTATGGATCACCTTGCCTACTGTGCCCAGTTTATACCGCCCGGAGGAAAGGTGATTGATGTGGGCTCAGGGCGGGGGAAGTTGGCGTGCCAACTGGCCTCACGCGGTTTTTCAGTATCGGGCATCGAAATAAATCCTTCCTACATTGCTGAAGCCAAAGACCGCGCGTTTAAAGAGCGCGTGACAGTTGACTTTAGGCAAGGAGAAGCAGAAAAATTGCCGTACCCGGATAATTTTTTTGATTTTGCAAATTGCGCGGAAGTCACCGAACATGTTGAGAATCCAGCCAGAGTATGCCAAGAAATTTTTCGAGTATTAAAACCAAGTGGGAGCTGCTATATTAGTTTTCACAATCGCTTCGGTATTTACGACTATCATTATAAAATGTGGGGGATAAACTGGTTGCCGCGAACGTGGGCCGAGCGTTTTCTCAATTTTATAAAAAAACAAAAAACAGATGGAGCCGCAGGCCGACAGAGTCTGAGCACGATGCATTATTTTCAGTATAATCAAGCAATCAGTTTGCTGAAGGGTATTGGTTTTTCGACTGAAGACGCGAGAGCAGTTTCAATACAAAAGAGATTTGCGCTCTTTTCTGGCTTGTTTCTAGGGCTGTATTATATTATTCTTAGACCGCTGTATTTTAATTCGTTTCACATTAGGGTCATAAAATCTTTATGAACATAACGCGTAAGGCATTCCAAACCCTTAAGGAACACCGATACGCTGCTCTTGTAGCAGTATTTATTGGTTTAGTAATGGTAGGGCCACAGTTTGCCTTTCGTTGGTCGCTTGGAGCGGCATACAATGGTGTTTACATGTTTGCGACTCCGAACGAAAACGCATACGTTGGCATCATGCACGAAATAATTGACGGACATCCGCTGGTGGCGTCAATGCCATTTTTCGAGTATAAAGACCAGATTCCCTTATTACCAGCCACCATTGCTTGGCTTTACGCCTTGCCAACGCTACTCCTTGGTGTTTCATTATACAGCACAGTTATTGTTTCTAAATTTATTTTTCCAGCAATTTTATTTCTGTCGGTCTATGCCTTTGTCTATCTCCTGTGCTCTGGCGAAGCGTCTCTCAAAGCACAGGCAAAATGGTGCGCGATTGTTGGCGGGCTTTTGGTTGTTTTAGGTTTTGATTTTGTTGATTACCGTTCGCTTGCGCAGGTTCTGAGCGGACAAATTGTGCGGCAGGGATTTTTAATTTGGGGTCGCCCAATTAATCCCATTTCCGGCGCCATTTTTTTGTTTATATTTGTGGCATGTATTTGGAAACTGTGGCAAACTCATTCAAAAAAATATTTTATCACAGCTGGTGTGATGTTGGCGCTTATGATGGCAAGCTATGTGTTTAGTTGGACCCTTGCCGTTGTCATAACCGGTTTAATTATCATATTAAACATGTGCCGAAAAAATTTTCGAGTCACACGCGATCTGATGTTAGTACTTCTAATTGGATCTGTTTTGTCTCTTCCTTATTGGATCAATGTGATTAGGGCTAGTCAAAGCCCATGGTATGAGGACGCTTCCAAGCGGATTGGATTTTTTTACACGCACACTCCTCATCTTAACAAGTTTTTAATCGTCGCTTTACTTCTGTTTGGAGCTTTATCAGCTTACAGTTTTTACAAAGAATCTCATCAAATTGACAAAGACTGGTGGTGGTTTTCATTTTTTTTAATTATAAGCGGACTCGTAGCCTACAATCAGCAAATTATTACCGGACGAGAAATTTGGTACTATCACTATGTGTTTTACACAATACCGTTTACCTATAGCGCTCTTTTGATAATTCTATGGCACGTAATCCAACCTTTGTTTCCGCGGCTATGGTTAGCAATAATGGTTATTTTGGCAATGAGCAGTATCGCTGTAGGCGTGGGAACACAGTATCAGGCCTACCACGCGCGCTATCAAGAGTTTGCCAATCGACAAAATTACCGCGGGTTTATTAATTTTTTTAATGACGCGCCCAAAGATTGTGTTGTGCTGGTGAAAGAAAAAAATATTAATGAATTAAGCAATATCATTCCAATGTTTACGCATTGTAATACCTATTTTTCTCCTGAAGTAGAGGGCGTCTTAATGCCTCCCGAACGCATTCAGCATAATTATATGACGATTTTACGTTTGCGTGGGGTCATGCCGACTACGCTGAACGACTATATACAATCAAATAAAGAAGAAGTTGCCTTAAGGCTTCAGTTCGAATTGTACCGGACGGCGGGACAGCCAGATCAAAAATTAAATGATTTGCTTCTCCAATTTCCAAAAATGTATGCCAATTTTTATCAAGTACCTTTTGCTAACGAACTGCATACGTACAAAATTGACTACATTTTATCTGAAGACGATTTAGCCGCTAATGTTAAAAGTCAACTGCCCGGCTTAACGTTGGTTTTTTCTGATGGACGATATTATGTGTACACAATCCAGTAACATTGTATGAAAGCAGTTATTTTAGCAGCCGGAGTCGGGAAGCGAATGTTGCCGCTCACCAAAGACACCCCAAAACCATTGTTGCGGATTGCCAACCGACCCATTCTTGATTATATTTTTGATTCATTGTCTGGTGAGGTGGAAACGGTGATTCTGGTGGTCGGTTACTTAGAACATAAAATTAGAACTTATCTCGGAGTTCGCTACCAGGGAAAGACCATTCGGTATGTTCGTCAAGATGAGCTTAGTGGGACGGCCACCGCCCTTCTCTTAACCAAAGAACTGTTTCAAAAAAATGAACGGTTTTTGCTTATTTATGGAGATGAACTTCCAACCAAAGAAGAGATTAAGAATTGTCTCGATAAAAAATATAGCTGGTTATGCACCAAGTCTCCGAACCCTAAGCAGTCAGGTATTGCAGAAATAGATACAAATGGTAAAATTGTACACGTCATTGAGAAGCCAGAAAATCCAAAGTCGGATATGTGCGCGGCCGGGGTTATGGTAATAGACGCCTCGATTTTTAATTATACTCCGGTTCAGCATGCAAATGGGGATTATTATCTTACGGCGCTTATGAACGAGTTCGCAGCGCAGCATGATGTGTACGCGGTGTATGGACGCCAGCGCCCCCCGTTTCTGTCCGCCGATGAACTGAGCAAAATTGACCCAATTAATCTTACCCTTTTATCTTAACGTATGATTTCAATTATTTTTCCCGTATTTAACGAAGAGGGGAACGTGCGTGAGCTGCACGAACGGTTGGTGCGCGTAATGAACGGTCTTAATGAGCCGTATGAAATTATCGCCGTTGATGATGGATCAACTGATAATTCGCGCAAAATTTTGGCTTCGCTGAGTCCAATAACAGCGGTATTATTCTCACGTAATTTTGGAGAAAATGCAGCGGTGGATGCCGGGTTTAAAGTTGCAATGGGTGACTATATCGTCCAGTTGGACAGTGATTTACAAAACGACCCCGAAGATATCCCAAAAATCGTGGAAAAATTACGGGCTGGTTATGGCACCGTGGTTGGTTGGCGAGAGGCGCGTCACCTGGGCGATAATTGGAGCCGCCGTACTTTTTCCAAATTAGCCAATTGGTTGGTTCGGCGGGTAACGGGCGTGCCACTCCACGATTTCAGCTGTCCACTTAAAGGCTATCGACGCGAATTTGTGGAGGGGGTAAATTTGATGGGGGAGACGTTTATTTTTATGCCGGTTTTCGCGCACGATCGAGGCGCAAAAGTTTGTGAAGTTGTGATTAATCATTACCCAAGAAAGAGTGGTGTTTCCAAACACCACATATCCGAAATGATCTATGTTTTTTTTGATTTAATTAGTATAAAGTTTCTGCTTAAGTATTTCACTAAACCACTTCGATTTTTTGGCAGCGCTTCTTTATTTTTTCTATTCCTGGCGATTGTGGCGTTTGTTTGGGCCATCGTCTTGCGTCTATTAGGGCTGGATCATTTAAGTGAAACACCGCTACCGCTTATTGGTACCATGTTAAGTATTTTGACTGTTCTCACTTTTATGCTTGGTTTCGTTACAGAAATTTTACTGCGCATTTACTATGAAACCAAAGGAACCTCGCAATATATGATTTACGAGGTCATTAAAAACGCAAAGGATCTTTAATTTATCTCACGTTATTGTATATGGAATTGATTAGGTTAAACGACGTTTCACGCGAGTCGCGTCTCTTACACGATGAAATAATCGGAGCGGTCAACCAAGTTCTCGGCCACTCCTTATTTGTTTTCGGTCCTGAAGTAGCCGAGTTCGAAAAATCATTCGCGTCGTATTGCGGGACAACCTACTCGCTCGGGATATCGAATGGAACTGACGCCCTAAAATTGGCCTTGCTGGCTCTTGGTATTGGCCCCGGGGACGAAGTCATCACTTCCGCCATGTCATTTGTTGCAACGGCCTCGGCAATTGTACATGCGGGCGCCACCCCCGTTTTTGTTGACGTTGTTCCAGAAACACTTTCAATGGACGTATCAAAAGTTGAAAATGTCATAACCGCCAAAACTAAAGCTATATTGCCAGTTCACCTGTATGGCATTCCCGCCGAAATGGATGCGCTTAAAAAAATATGTCTACAGCATAAATTATTTTTAGTCGAAGATTGCGCCGAGTCACAGGGCGCGCTCTATCAAGGAAAGAAAACCGGCTCGCTCAGTGATGTTGGTTGTTTTAGTTTTTTTCCTTCAAAAAATTTGGGCGCCATTGGTGATGCGGGTGGAATCACCACCGACAATCAAATGGTCTATGCAAAAATTAAAAATTTATATAATCACGGCCGCGACGACAATGGTTACGTGCATACGCATATCGGGTATACAAATCGACTCGATACCCTGCAGGCGGCAGTATTAAACGTTAAACTCAAATATCTTGACCAGCGCAATGAAAAACGCCGCCAGATCGCGGCATTTTACGACAAAGCATTTGAAGCAAGTCCAATAGAGTTTTTACGCCCTGCGGCCAACGTGACGCCGTGCTACTATGTATATCCAATTATTATCGAAAATAGAGATGAGGTGGCTAAAAAGTTACGAGAGAAGAACGTTGATAGCGGAGTCCATTTTCCAACACCACTTCACCTCCAGCCAGCATTGCAGTATTTAGATTACAAAGTTGGCGATTTCCCGATTGTCGAAAACTACGCCAAAAAGATTTTGTCAATTCCTTTAAATCCTTTTTTAACGGACGATGAGGTTGATTATGTTTCTAAGACCGTTCGCGAATTAACTGCCTAATTATGGGTCACGCCAAGCAGTCGCGCGTTGCAATTATAGGAGCCGGCATTTTTGGCGTTAGCTGCGCTTTAGAGTTGGCAAAGGAAAATGATGTGGTTGTGTTTGAACAGCAAGCGGATATAATGAGTGTTGGAACCAAAGGGAATCAGTATCGACATCACTATGGGTTTCACTACCCACGCAGCAAAGAAACCGTGGTGCAGTGCAAAGCCGCAGAAAGCGATTTTCGTGGATTATGGAGAGAAGCAATCATCGAAGGAATACCGGCTTTTTACGCAGTGGCAAAAAATGGCTCCAAAGTTACCGCGCCTGAGTTTTTAGATTTTTGCGACCAGATGAATTTGGTGTATAAGCAGGCATACCCCGAAAAAAAATTATTAAATCGTGATTCAGTATCGCTATGTATTGAAACCACCGAACCGGTATATGATAGCGAGAAAATGAGGAAAATGGGGTATGACATGATTGCGCAAAAATCAACAATCGATTTGCGATTGGCATCCGCGATCGTGGGGGGAAGTGTAGACCAAACATCGGGCAAGAAACGTTTGCAAGTTCGTTCAAATAAAAATGACACCTTCGAAGAATTTGATTTTGTGGTCAATGCTACTTACGCCAACCACAATCTTTTTCGCGGTTGGTTTGGTTTCCCAACCATTGATTTAGAATTTCGTTTGAAAGAATTACCGATAATTCGTTTGCCAAAAATGTCTCCGGCAGCCGTAACAATTATGGATGGTCCATTTGTCACTATTGTTCCCGTCGGTCATTCTGGTTTATATACCCTTGGCGATGTGCCCCGTTCAATCATTGAGGTGAGCCACTCGTGGGGCGGAATTCCTTGGACAGCGAAGTATATGAATGCCATCTCAAGTCGTTTTAGTGAAATGAAAATCGCCGATGAATATTTTATTCCTATTATTGCGGAAGCCGAATATGTTCGCTCAATGTTTAGCGTTTTACCAGTGTTGCCAGACCGTCTCGAAACCGATGAGCGACTAACTGCAGTAACCTATCACGGGAGCGGGTGCTGGTCTGTTTTAGAAGGTAAGATTGTTACCTGTGTCACCGCTGCCAAACAAATTGTGCGTGAGCTTGCCCTAGAACACCCTTAATTATGCGCTGTTTTATTTGTGGGAGCCAAAAATTAACCAAATTCCTGGATTTAGGCCACCAACCACCGAGCGATGCTTTTATACAGGCGGTTGATTTAGATAAGCCCGAGATATCATATCCACTTAGCCTTTATTTTTGTGGTTCGTGCTTTTTGGTTCAGCTTAGCTACGCGGTAGATCCCAAAGTGCTGTTTAGCGATTATGTTTATACTAGTGGGATGAATAACAGTCTTAAAGCCAATTTTGAAGAGCTGGTATATAAGGTCGTGAGAAGGTTTCAGCTCGGTTCTAATGATTTTGCCATTGATATTGGTTCCAACGATGGAACATTATTAGCCAATTATCGCTCGTACGGAGTTCGGGCGCTCGGGATTGATCCATCGAGCGCCACATCCATTGCAATTAAAAATGGCATACCAACGGTGATAGATTTTTTTAATGAAAAAGTCGCTGCACGTGTTAATAAAAAATATGGTCAAGCAAAAATTATTACCGCCACAAACGTTTTTGCGCATGTTCCAAATTTAACAACGTTTATCCGCGGAATAAAAAAACTGCTCACTTCTGACGGTGTATTTATTTCTGAATCAGGATACCTTCTGGATCTCATTAAAAAAAATCAATATGATTCAATATATCATGAACATCTGCGTTATTATTCTGTTCTCTCACTTATAACTTTATTCAAAAAATCCGGTCTAGAAATTTTTGATGTCGAGCGCATCGGCACCCACAACGGCTCTATCCGCGTGTTTGCCGGGAGGTTAGGTGCGCATCCGAAAACAAAAGTATTTAATGATTTAGTCCGTCTTGAAAAGCAATGCGGCCTTGATAGATTAAAAACAATGCGGCAGTTTGCGAAGCGAGCATTAGAGCACCGCCGCTCTTTCCAGAGCATGCTTTCGGCCTTAAAAAATAAAGGTAAAAGCGTTGTCGGTATCGGCGCACCGGCCAAGGGCAATACACTATTAAATTCCTGTCATATTGGTCCAGACACGATTAATTATTTGGCCGAGAAGAGCAAGCTTAAGATCGGTTTATATTCGCCCGGTGTGCACATTCCCGTAGTCGCGGAAAAAAAATTGTTTAAAGATCAACCTGATTACGCGGTGATTTTATCTTGGAATATTGCCGACGAACTGATGCATAAATTAAAATATCAGGGGTTTAAAGGAAAATTTATTATTCCTTTTCCTGAGCCCATAATAAAATATTAGTATGGAATTGCCGCTACTTGGGATGGGTACCTGGGGGATGGGGGGAAAATATGAACGCGATACCAGCAACATGTATGAATCTGTTGGTATCTTACAAAACGGTCTTGAAATAGGCTATAAGCTGATTGATGTTGCCGAGTTGTATGGCGAAGGGCTAACGGAGGAAATTGTTGGACAAGCAATTAAAGATTTCCCGAGAGAAGATGTCTATATTATTTCCAAGGTATGGAAAAATCATCTTTACTATGATGCCGTTCTTCAGGCCGCGAAAAGCAGTCTTGAAAGACTTGGGACTTCCTATATTGATCTATATTTGGTTCATTATCCAAGCGAGGAAGTATCGTTGGCTGAAACCATGCCGGCCCTGGAAAGATTAATGGCTGAAGGAGTTGTTCGCGCTATCGGGGTCAGTAATTTTTCAGTCGCGGAGATGAAAA
>JAHFHV010000023.1 GCA_023246725.1 Candidatus Magasanikiibacteriota bacterium
CAGAGAAAAAATATTGTGAAATTTGGCGTCAAATTTCACCAGGTCAATGGCTTTACCAATAACGCCGTTTTGACCGATGAAGCGATCACTGTCACCATAGGTTCCGCGGGGCTGGATTTTATTTAACGGGAGAAAGGTGGCCACGCCATATTTATTCACGCGCAAATATTCAATGGCTTTACGGGCCACGTCTTCGTCTTCCACTACAATGGATGACAGGTGGTGCCCGGCAGCGACTTCCAGCGCCAGGCGGTAATCTTCATTCACATCCCCAAGTTCGGCCACGAGGCCATGGATTTTGCCAAACTTACGCCCGCCTTCCAGCACCGCTTTAACCGCCGTGAGGCCGGAGAGGTGCAAATATTCGCGTTCGGACTGATCTTTAAATAAATCGCTTTGGAGGCGTGAGATAGTGAGTTTGAGCTGGGTTTGTTCCACCATCATGGTTTCCACGCTCCGCTTATGTTCACTTGCTCGCCCTTCGCTGGCCGCGCGCTCCCGTTCGGCCGTTTCTATTTTGTGATTTGCTTCTTCGGCCGCGCGCTGTAAATCCCCCACTTTTTTATGGAGCCACGCCACGTTTTGCGCGCCAGCCTGGGTGTACTCGGTGTGCATTTGGCCTTCCAGGATCGCGAGGCTGCGTTCCACGTCGTTGACGGTTTTTACGGCCGCCTGGTGGCGGGTTTGCATCTCCTCAAACACTTGGTGGCGACTGGCGCCTTTAGCGAGCGTGGCGAGTTCGGCTTGAATTTTGGACAGCGTGTCAAACGCAACGCGATACTCGCTGTTTATTTTTTCTAGACTGTGTTTGATGCCGTCAATTTCGGTTTTGTTAATTGTATACAGCGAAAGATAATATGATTCCTCTGCCGCGGTGAGTTCGGTGGCCACTTCGTGCCGACGTTCTAATTTTTTTACTTGCTTGGCCAAAAGTTTAAGCCGCGGGGTGACTTCGGTTAAAAGTGTGGTGGCCTCGCGCATGTGCTCTTCGCTCCGCGCTAATTTGAGGGATGCCTGATGTTGTTTAATTTGGTGTTCTTTAATGCCGGAAGCTTCATCAAACCAATCTTTGCGTTCGCTGGGGCTTACCGTCAAAAGACGGTCGATCATGCCCTGACTGACAATGCTGTAGGCGTGCTCGGCAAATTGCGCGCGCGCCAGGAGTAAATGAATGTCTAAAAGACGTGATGGTTGCTTGTTAACGAGGTATTCGCTTTCACCGGAGCGGTACAACCGGCGGGTTATGACAATTTCCGGAAAATCGGACAAATCCCCCCTGGTCACCGCATCGAGACGGGATCCCGCTCGCGGCGGAACAGGGGGGTTCGCGGGGGGTGTTGGCTGTCCGGACGAATTGTCCAGCACCATCGTCACCTCGGCCGCGCCGAGCGCGCCTTTTAATTCCGAACCATTAAAAATAACATCCTCGCTTTTTTTGGCGCGTACGTGCTTTAACGCCTGTTCCCCCATTACCCAGCGAATGGCGTCGGTAACATTGGATTTGCCCGCGCCGTTTGGCCCCACAATCGCGGTAACGCTAAAACGGCCCGCCTTCGGGGGCAGGAACTCTAACGCGGTTTTATGCGCGAATGATTTAAACCCTTGAATTTCTAAACGTTTGAGATACATTGTTAAATTGTTACATTGCTCTATTGTTCAATTGTCCCGCAGGAGCGGGATCCCGTCTATTTGAGATTCGAGTGGTGCGGGATTAGTTGGCGGTTGACATTTTTACCAATTTCATCAATAATAGAGATTGCGCACTCACGCGCCAAGTAAAGGAGGAAGCCGCGTAACTCACTTAACTCGTGGCCTCTTCCAAAATTTCTGATTTTATCGGAACGTTTGGTTGGGGATAATTGACCTTGACAAATAAACAATTATAGTATATTATATACTTTGACAATGGTAGTTGCAGATAAACGTCTGCAGAATCTCAAGGCTCCCTTCGGGGAGCTTTTTTGTAGTCGTAAATTTATGGTATACTAATTGACGGTGGAGACGGGGCAAGCGCAGACGGTCTGCGGCTACCATTGTCACGTTAGCCTCTGGGGTTCGACTCCCCCTTGCTCCACCACCCAAATATCTCAAGCAAATCTTGGGATATTTTTGTTTTAAAAGAATGGTACAATTATAACACAGCCAGGCCTCTTGACACAATCCTCTTTGTGAGGTAGACTGCTGTGTTCGTCGCATAATTGCGAGTCCCCGCAAAGGCGGGGTCCCTCGTGATGACGCTTGAAAATACTATGAAGCATATTGCCCAGCAAATTCATTACCACATACAAAAGGCTCATAAAATAGTCGTAGTCCCCCACCAACACCCGGACGGCGATGCCCTGGGAGCGGCTACGGCCTTTTATGAATACCTCCTTGGCCTTGGCAAAGACGCTACAATTTTTTGCGTTACCCCGGCTACGTCTAAACTCCATTTTTTACCCCATGCCAAAACCGTGGCGGTGGATCCAGCGGTGATTGCCGACCCGGCGATTGATACGATTGTGGTGGTGGATTCCGGCGACCTGCGCTACAACGGCATTGCTGAATTGGTGAAGGACCACCCGGCCACGATTATTAATATTGACCACCATGTGACCAACGAACGCTATGGTGATTTGAACTTAGTACACCCCACCGCTTCGTCTACCTGCGAAATTTTGTACCACTATTTTTACCATAACCACATTCCGCTGAACCACCGCATGGCTACCTCGCTTTTAACGGGCCTCACGACTGACACCGGTAACTTTACCAATGCCGCCACGTCTGCTTCCGCTTTGTCGGTTGGCGGAGAACTGATTCGTTCGGGCGGTAATTACCAGCTTATTAATGATGAGACCCTGCGCAATAAAAGCGTGGACGCCCTGCGCCTGTGGGGTGTGGTTTTGAGCCGATTGAAACATGAAGAAAATTTGGGTATCACGCATACCTATATTACCAAATCTGATTTGGAGACCTACCACGTGCCGGAAAACGAAACTGAAGGCATTGCGAATTTTTTAAATAATTTAGACAATACCCGCGTGGCTTTGATTCTAAAAGAGAACGATGGCGGCCTGGTAAAAGGCAGTTTTAGGACCACGCGCGATGATGTGGATGTTTCGGCCATGGCCAAAAGTTTGGGCGGCGGCGGGCACAAAAAAGCCGCTGGGTTTACGGTAGCGGGGACGATTGATGAAGTATTAAATAAGATTTTGACCCTGGCGCAATAATGTGATAGAATAAAAAATATTAAAAAGAAGAAAAAATATGCCAAAGATTGACCCTCCTACCAACCAATTCCTCATCCCCACTGTTATTGAAAAAACCCATTACGGCGAGCGGGCCTATGATATTTATTCGCGTCTCTTGCAAGACCGGATTATTTTTTTAGGCACGGGCGTGGATGACAACGTGGCAAACGTGGTAATTGCCCAGCTCTTGTTTTTAGAAAACCAAAGCCCGGACAAAGACATTAAACTCTACATAAATTCCCCGGGCGGGTCCGTAACCGCTGGCATGGCCATTTACGATACCATGCAGTACATCAAACCCGACGTGTCTACCATTTGCGTTGGCCTAGCCGCCAGCATGGGAGCGGTACTCCTTGCCGCGGGCGCTAAGGGAAAACGTTTAGCTTTGCCCAATTCCGAAATTATGATTCACCAGGTAATGGGCGGTATGGAAGGCCAGGCTAGTGACATTAAAATTAGGGCCGAGCGGATTCTGAAAATAAAAGATCAGCTTAACAAAATTTTGGCTAAGCACACTGGCCGGGATATTAAGATAATTGAAAAAGATACGGACCGCGATAATTTTATGGGAGCCGAGGAAGCCCAAAAGTACGGTTTGATTGATAAGGTTATAGGGTAATTACTCGCTTCCGGTTGTCATTTCGAATCCCCCGCTCGCGGGGGTGAGAAATCTCTGTCCAACTAATAGACGGACAGAGATCCCTCGTCGGCCTTGAGGCCTCACTCGGGATGACAGTAAATCGCCAGTCTTTAAGGCTGGTTTTTTGTTTAATGTTAGCCAA
This sequence comes from Candidatus Magasanikiibacteriota bacterium, assembly GCA_023246725.1. Taxonomy (GTDB): domain Bacteria; phylum Patescibacteriota; class Patescibacteriia; order Magasanikbacterales; family GWA2-37-8; genus SICD01. The sequence continues at coordinate 4,016 of JAHFHV010000023.1, forward strand.
AAAATGGCTTTTTGCCCACCTACCCTCTTGACAAAAAACCATAGATATGGTACAATGGTGGGTCGTTAAAAAATCCCTAATTATATATCAAGGGACTCGACGGATGAGCCTAAGAACGCGATCTAGTCATGAAACAGCGCGAATCTCTCATCATATACGTATCCTTACCTCCGGAATAAGCTGAATCAGGATACAGGAAAATGCTTAGGTAACTGCCTGGTGCGGTTTACATAAGCAGTTTCCCGTATCCAGACAAGCATGGAGATGTGTGATAGGTATGGGCAGGCCTTAGGCTCGCCCCTATCCTGTGACACATCTTCTTGGGTACGGTTTCAAGGGGGGCCTCGCGGCCCCACCGATAAACAAATCCCCCGCCATTGGCTCAAACCAAGGCGGGGGTTTTATTTTTGGCATTATTGTCATCCCGAGCGTAGCCGAGGGATCTCGTACGTCGTTGGCGAGATTCCTCGTCGTCCCGCAGTGCGGGACTCGCTCGGAATGACAATTAATTTGCCGCTTCAATCGGTATAACTTCTACACCTGCTTCTCCGCCCGGCGTGGACGACGCGCTCCCGGGCAGTGCCCCCACCATGCACGTCTTGGGAAGAGGGCGATAATAACTTTCAAACACGCGATCAATTTTTTGGCTGCTGGACGTATACCGCGTGTAGGTAAAGCTGGCCACCGCGCCCCTAAAGGCTTCCTGGCATTTCTTTGCCCCCGGCTTTAGGCTTCCGTCCGTGACCAGTGTCTCTACCGGCTCTCCGGCTGGAATCCACTTGCTGACTGTTGGATGCGTGTAGGACCCGCTCCGGCCATCGGGCTTGCCCCACAGAGTGAACGTAAGTTGTTGCTTAACATAATCAATCTCGGTTTGGAGAAGCAAATAATTCCCCGTATCATTTATGAATTTAAAATCCGGCGCTGGATCGTACACCGTGGCATCGGTCCCGGGATTACGGTTTACCGGGTCGGCGTAATAATGCACCACTAGCGAATGGTTGCGGCGCTCGGTAATATCCAGGCCGGAATTCATGGCTAGGCGGAACATGGTGGTGCCAATCTGGCACATCCCGCCGCCAATTTCCGGCTTGATTTCTTTGCCCTTGATGACGAGCTCCGGAAGATAACCGCTCCCGGGGGTAAACGGGCCGATGTGCGCGAGCGTGGAAAAATTTTCACCCGGTTTTATTAAGACGCCATTGAGTTTACTAATGGCGCGCGCGATATTTTTAATCCGGTTAGTATGGCTGTCGTGAAACGTTGAAACGCCAAAGCCTAATATGCCCGTGATGCCAAGATCATTCACCTCCGCGGTTTTTACCGCTGGCTCGGCAATATCCACGCTCACGCTAATCGTCTCGGCCGGATGCGCGCCCTCAAAATTGCGTTCTTGAAATACCGTGTCCAAATCAGCCGCGGTTTTGGCAATATTTAATTTAAGCCCCGAGCGGCTGGCTTGAAATTCTTGTACTTTCCCATCTTCCATAACAAATTTGGCATCAGCGGCATTAACGTCAACAGCTGGCCGAATGGCGGCCTCTAGGTAATTTTGAACAGCGTCTTGATTCAACCCTATTACCACGCCGGCATCACCGCGGCGTACGTCGAGCCACTCTACCCAGGTCGCTGGAAGAATGGGCCAGTCGTGGCGCAGTTTGTTTTCCGGATCAATAAAATTGAGGTTCAGATTGCCAAAGCTTAATAGGCGCGGCACATGGCCCAGCACGCTTTCAACATCGCTGCTTGTTACCGTGGGAACAAATTGGTGGCGCTTCAGAGGAATGGAATCAAAACTAAGCCTTGACAGTTGCTGCTTAAGCTCACTAGCAACTTCGTTATAATCAAAAACTTGTCCGGCGGCTTCGGGAATAATTGTGGGATTGTTCGGGTCGGCAACCGAAACCTTAAGCGTGGCGTTATGCGGTTTGTCTTCAAAACTGGCCAGCGCGCCGCGCAGAGCATCATTAAGCGCCGCGTCGCTGGCTGTTATTGGCGCGGGCAAACGCGGCGGAATAAACTGATATGCTAACGGAGCAAATAATTTACTCCACCATGATCCGGTGCGACCAGTGAGCAGAGCATTCTTTACCCCGGCCAGACTATCAAACTGCACCAGTTCAACCGCGCTGTCCCCCGCCCCCACGGTGCTCATCTTTACCGGCAGGGCCGCGCCCGCTTTCGCGTTGACCATGAACGTAACCCCTTCTTTTGACAAACGATTGTTTAAATTTTCTAAAAAAGCTACCAATTCCTGGGCAGTAAGGCCGCCTACCGGGTACTCTGCAAAATACACTCCCGGATACACCCGTCCTTTATAATTACGATCATACGCGGCCGCTAAGCCTCCAATGACGAAAATTAAAAAAACCACCCCTGTAGTAATCTTGAGGAAAAATCTAAAATACTTTTTGAAGTTTTGGTTTTCAACTGACATTAACTTTTAATTGGGTTAAGATTTTCCGCCAAGGGCGGATCAGCCTCTGGCTGAGACATTTGAAATTTCAATTCATCATTCTTCCACTACCATAATCGGGATACTGCCCCCCCGTGGCGCCAGCGAGGCTTTGGGAAGCGTAATGGTTAAAATGCCTTTGGAGTATTCCGCCTCTGCTTCACTGCCCCGGACGTCGACGGGCAGAACGATAGTGCGGCTAAACGTGCCCCAAAAACATTCTTGATTAAAATAATTGGCGGAGGCTGGCGCGGGCGATTGCCGCCGTCCGCGGATGGTTAAAAAATCATTGTGCAGGTGGAGCTCAGTATCTTCTGCCCGGGTGCCGGCCATGGTGGCAATTATAATGAGTTTATCTTCGGTTTCTAACACATCAACCGACAGCTGCCCTTCGGCAACGCCCGGTTGCCAAAGCGCCTCTTGAGTTGCCTCCGGCATAACCCGAATAGACCCGCCAGTTTCGGGTAGGGAATTAGAAATAATTGAGACCAGGTCGGGAGATTCAAACATATATATAGAAGCGGATCCGCCAGCTAGCGGAACGCTAATGGTAACGCTGATCGACGCGGGTATCAGTGTGTAGTATACCATAAACACAAGAGGCGTCCAACTTTTATAATTAAAAAACCTCTCAACGAATGAGCGGTTTTTCTATGTCGGGGTAGTGGGACTTGAACCCACAATCCCCTGGTCCCAAACCAGGTGCTCTAGCCAATTGAGCCATACCCCGTAATAAGTTTGTAAAGTATAAAGTTTTAAAGTTAAAAGCAACTTGATCGGCCTTTACAAACCTTATAACTTGAGAACTTTTAACTGTGGCTTTGTGCCGCGGGTCAGAATCGAACTGACTACGCCAGCCTCTTCAGGGCTGCGCTCTACCAATGAGCTACCGCGGCTACTTAATTTAAAACTGCCTTAATACAATAAGGCAGGATAATGATAACAAATTTTTTAAAATTGGTCAACGTGACTCTTAAACAGCCGGGGAAGATGGCTCGTTTGCTTGAGCCGCCGCCAGGCTGGCGCGGTGCTGGCGGCGATGCTGATGATACCGGAGCAGATTGACGCTGGTGACCACGCCAAGCGCCGTAAAGCCAAATAACAGTGGTGATGAGGCGCCGGTGCCCTGCGGATCAAGATACGCCAAATAGAATTCTCCGACCAGCAAGGTTAGCGCCCAGGCCACTCCGTAAATACGATTATTTTTAATGTGGAGTTTGCCGGCCTCAAACCCGTCCGGCCTGGCCGCCAGCGTGAGGAAAAACCCAAACACCAGGCCGCCCGCCCCCGATAGCCAAAAATAAAATTTGTGCCAGGGGAACCCCACCATGTAAAAAAAGAAGAGCGTAATTAACAAACCAAAAATAAAATTGACCGCGATATCAACCCGCGAACGGTGTTCGTGCTGTTTGCCGTATTTTAATTCCAATACCGCTACAGCCAAAACTGCCAGCATGCACACATACTGGAGCGCCGTGATAATGTAGTTTCCGATTGTCAGCAGTTGTATTTTAAATTCAACGGGAATATCAATGGGCATAGACAAATTTATTTTAGCAGACCTTTGGCTTCAATTGTCATTTCGAGCGTAGTCGAGAAATCTCGCTCGTCGTTAGCGAGATTCCTCCACTCGCTGCGACGCTCGGTCGGAATGACAACGAAATGCCAATATACTGATTAGGTTTTAGCCACCGTCTTGGCTTCATTTTTTACTTGACGTAAATCGTTTACAATGCTTAAAAAACTAGCCCAGTTGAACACCGCAAAAAATGCCAGAGCGGACGCGCCGGCGATCGCGCCCAGCCGTTTGGCATTAGCCACTTCAGCTTCGGCAATATAAAAAGTTTTGGAGACGACAGCCGATTCTTCAGACCCATTTTTAACTTTGGCGTACAGGGTGCGAGTGGTGTTATTTCCTTCAAACATCCACGTTACCGGCCCCGTGAGCGGCTGCCAGTCGGCTCCGGCAAAGGTGGGCGATTCGGACAACTGATAGTTGAATTGCGGAGGAGACGTTATGGCCGCGGCTACCGGATTCATAATAACATCCAGCTCAACGGACACGGCGCGCGACGTAAGCACTTCTGTGCCGCCATTGATACTGATTGAAACGCTGAAATGTTTGTTAGGTGGAGGCGGGATAACCGCCGGTTTCTGAACCTCCGGTTGCTTGCTGGAAGGTGCCGGCGGAGCGGTGGGCGTCTGAGTAGCTGGGCTTCTTACAGCCGCGATTTGTTTGGCGTTAATTTCTAAAAGCGCTAGGGCGGTTAATTCGCCGCTCATATCGTGCGCGGTAATGCGACAATACATAGCGGTGTCGGCCGTCGGCAACGGCACGGTCGCTCCATGAAACTTTATACCCGGAGAAGACCCATTGGCTCGTGATAGATCATATTGCCCGGGGTGAACTCCGCATTCAATAATACCGGTTGAATCTTCCGTGGTAACCCAATGCACATTAAGGCCGTCGGCGCGGATCGTAACGCTCGGCGCGCCAATAAACGAAAAAGCATTGACTGGCTCCGGAGCAGGTTCAGGAGGGGAGGTTTGAGGAATTATTAAATCCTGGTTCGGTGCCGTCATAAGAGTTTGCGCCTGAACCGAATAATCTCCAGATAATAGGAGTAAAAAAATGTAAATAGAATAGAGTATTTTTTTCATATTATTATTTTAACACATCATCCGCTCTTGTCAACCAATTCTTGACTCTAGCTATAAATCTGCTACACTATAGCTACTTTCTATCCATATTTAAGAGGAGAGATGGCACGGAGCGCACATCGCATCAGATTATACTAAGGAGAGATGGCCGAGTGGTTTAAGGCAGCAGTTTACTAAACTGCCGGGCTCGCAAGAGCCTCTAGAGTTCGAATCTCTATCTCTCCGCCAGCATTAACACAATATACACCTGGAGAGGTGTCAGAGTGGCCTATCGTACAGCTTTGCTAAAGCTGCAGGGAGTCAAATCCCTCGGGAGTTCGAATCTCCCCCTCTCCGCAACTGTCCGCCCCAAGCATAATCAAGGGGCGGATTTTTAATCCCTCGCTAACGTAAAACCCCACACCTCGCGGGCGCCAGCGAGTTTTAAAACGCGGGCGCATTCTTGCATGGTGGCGCCGGTGGTGTACACGTCATCAACTAAAATAACCAGCTCTGGCGATGGCAAACCACCCCCCACGGCTACGGCCGCCCCTCCTTGGAAAGGAGGGGATACCAGCCCCATCCCCTGCCACGCAAAGGCTCCAGCTACATTAGTTTGGCGCTGGGGCCGCGTTAGTTTGGCTTGCTGGGCCGTGGCCCGAAGGCGTTTAAGATCTGTGACGTTAAGCGGCCAACTGGTTGCTTGCGATAAACTCTGGCCGATGAGTTCCGCTTGATTAAATCCCCGCTCGCGTTCACGCTTTACAAACAAAGGAACCGGAATAATTGTGGGAATGGTTTTCCAAAAATGTTCCGAGGAATTTTTAATAAGAGCAGAAAAATTTTTTAAAATAATTTCTTCCCACAGAACCTGAATATCGTGCGCGCGGTTGTATTTAAATTGTTTAATTAATTTTCCAATCGCTTCGCCCTCACTATAGGGAAAAAGAGATACTACTCCACTTAAGGCGGAATTTTTTTCGCATCCAGAACAAGCGCGGCCATGCGCACTAGGCTCATCACACACCGGACAGCGCAATACGCCGCTTACTATATTTTTTCTGAGACAATTTTGACACCACCACTCGCCTTCCTTTTGGCAGTCGACGCAGAAGATGGGAAAGAGAGTTTCCTTTACAAAATTAACTGCCTTTGACAGCATAGAGAAGCCTCACTGTTTCACAAAGCTGTCCACCAGCCAATCTTTTTCCGTCTTGACGAACGTAACAGTATATTCTGGATACGTGCGCGTGATGATATTATTTTTTTCTGTCGCGGTGCGCGTCTTCACGTTTACGATCGCGCTCGGCGGGCTCCAATCTTTCAATGAGCTCACAATAACTTCGGTGATTACGCCCACAAACGGCCCGCTTGATGGACTAGCGGTAATTTTACTCGCGAGCCGCTTCCATAAAACCGGGGTTACCATAGTCTCGATTTCTTTTACATTTTGAAAGTCCGCGTCTGTGGAATAGCTCTGGAAACGCTCAATAAATACTTTGGCGAGGAGGCGCACGCCGTTTTGCTCCGCTTGCTCGGCGGTTATAGCGGGCGCGGGAGTTGGGGCGGGCGCGGCAGTCGCGGGAATCTGATTATTGGCAGTTGCCCCGGGAACAGCTTTGCCCTCTTCCCCACTCACAGGCGCCCCTGGAATTTCGGAAGTTGGCGCGGCGGCTTTACGGCCGCGGGCAATTAAAAATAGACTGCTGCCGAGCACAATTAAAACAATCAGGCTGATGATGATGAAGAGGCGAGAACGGAGAGTCATAGTGAAAAGGTAAAAGTTGAAAGTTTAAAGTTAAAAGTGGTTGATTGCTACTGCGTCTGCGCTTCAAACTCTTTTTTTGACTTCTCAATCTCCAAAAGCTGCTCCGGGTTAGTGGTCACTAACTGATCTTCGGTGTAGGACGCCACCACTTTAATGGCGGCGTGTTTATTGCCGGCAAAAAAGATTCCCTCCCCCACTCCGCTTTCCAGCAAAAGATATTTTTCGCTTTCGGTTAAGAGAAAAACCTTTTGCACCAAATCCACCGCGGCGGGCGATTGCTTCATTAATAGCTGTAAGGCGCTGTTGTTTACAATGGCTTGGCCATATTGAGATTTTAAAAAGTCGTTCACGTCTTGCGTAATGGTGGTGACCCCCAGGTAATATTTGCGGCAGCGTTTCACGAGGGCGTACATAAACCGGGCGCTGTCTTCGTGCTGCATCAGCCACCAGGCTTCGTCAATTACAAGGACGCGCTTTTTGCGCTCGCTTCGCACCACATTCCAAATATAATTGATAATGGCGTAAATCGCCAGGGGGCGCAGTTCGTCTTCCAAATCACGCACGCTGAATACCACCAGTTGATTGTGCATTTCCACGTTGGTGGGAGAGTTAAACAGCCCCGCGAACGTGCCGTCGGTAAACTTTTTTAGTTTTAAGACCAGCTCCTCCGAGCCTTCCATGCCTTCTAAAATTTCCTGCAGGTCCTGGATAATCGGCGGCGTTACCGCGCTTAAATCCGCGTCGCCGGTAATATCCTTCTTGGCATAGGTTTCAATTAGCGCGCGGTCAATAATGGAATCCTGCACGGTGGTGAGCCCGCCGAGCATAATGCGCAGGAGCCCTTTGACGGTAATCACCGCGCCGCGAATTATGTCATCTACCGAGGTTTCCTGGCCCAAGGGGCGAGGCAAGTCAAACGGGTTGACCTTGCTATCCGAGGAGAGCGAGATATTAATGTAAGTGCCGCCCACGGCATCGGACAGGTGTTTATATTCCATTTCCGGGTCAATCACAATTACATCCACTCCCATCATCATGGTGCGTAAAATTTCCAGTTTGACGGCATAGCTTTTGCCGGCGCCGGCCGTGGCAAACACTACCATGTTGCCGTTTTGGAGCGAGAACCGATCAAACAAAATCAAGCTATTGTTGTGGCGATTGATGCCGTAGAGAATGCCGTCATCACTCGTGAGCTCGGCCGAGATAAACGGGAACGAGGCCGCGATGGGGCTGGAGTTCATGTTAAACGCGATTAAGAGTTCGTCGTTGCAGAGGGGCAGGGTGGAATTAAACCCTTGTTCGGATTGAAAAAGGACTTTCCGGCTCATGATAAGCTTGCCGCCCAAGAGCCCTTCAATATCTTCCGAAATTTGATTAAGCTTCTCCAGTTTGTCCGCGTAGATGGTAACGTAAAACGCGAATTGAAAAAAATGTTCAATGCCCTGGGTTAAATTGTCACGGAGCTGTTCCACGTCGCGCAGAGCGGTTTCGCGGACCGGGTCGCGCGGCGCGCCTTTTTCGGCATCGGCATTGATTTGGGCTTCCAAGGCTCCCACTTTATTTTTAAGCTGTTTAAGAATGATGGCGGATTTAACCGGATAAAAAAACATGGAGATGTCCATGGTAACGGACAAATTTATAATGGGCGAACTCCAGCCAATGGAAATATAGCGCGGGTATGAGACCACAAACAAAGTGCGGCAAAACGTGGCGCCCAGCTGAATGTAGCTGGATTCAACGCTAAAGGCGGCCGGCGCAATTAGGTCGCGGATTGAAATCACGCCTTCGCGGTACACCTTTTCTTCCTCCAGGGTAATCAAAGCCTCCGCGGATTTGGCTGCCAGGGCGCGCTCTTCGGCCGCGAGCTTGCCCCCGGCTGGTTTCAGTTCTCTGCCCAGTTGAGTTGGTTTAAAAGCCATACATTGAGTTAAAAGTTTGAAAGTTATCAAGTTTATAAAGTCGCTACTTGATAACTTTTAACTTTATAAACTTACACCTGCTCCACATCCATTTCGTTCAGTGGCGGCAATGTTTCGGACAGCGCGATATCCGGATTATACGATGAATAAAATAGTTCGATCAAGGATTGCGTGTCGAGCTGAACGACCGTGAGGCTCATGCTGGAAAGGCCGCTCTCAATTTGGCGCACGCGCATGTCTAAATCATGTTTGCGTTTTAAAAACCGGTCGGTCTTTAGCCGTACCGTTACGGCCGGGTTTAAGGCTTCGGTCAGCCGCGCCCAAAAACTTTTATTTTTATTAGACAATGGGTCGTAGGGTACAATCACATAAAACTGCTTGCTCATAATTTCGCCCAACTCCACTAGTTGCGTTACGAATGAGCGATAATCGGCAATTTGGGCGCGCAGGAGCTCGTTAGTTTGTTCTTTTTCGCGGCCAATGAGTTTTTCAATATAGGGTTTGATTTGCAGTTTGCGCGATTGAATCAGTACCTGCAGCGGGTAATCCAGGCCGTTTAAAAACGAAACGTAGGACGAGACAATCGCGTTTTGCTCATCTTCGTTTTTAAGGGCGAAGTTAATGCTGGATACCAAGAGGACCGCGCGGAGCGTGCCATCTTTCATAATCACCGTATCATTTTTAATTTCACCAATCAAAAGATGCCGCTGGGCGGGGATAATTGTTTTTTTCTTTTGGGCGGCTTTTTTGTTTTTCATACGTATCAGTTTGTAAAGTTTATAAAGTTATCAAGTTTGTAAAGGTATACTTTATAACTTTTAACTTTATAACTTTTTACTATCATTCTGGTTTATAATACCCACCCGTATTCACCAAAAGGGATAAATCGCGAATGCGGCTTTTGCTGGCGTGCTTATACAGAATTGGTTCCGGGAGCTCCTCGGCTTCGCTTGGTTTTAACAATTCTTTCAATTCGGCCTTAGAATACTGCTTGCTCCAAATACGCCGGCTCGGCCGCCGCATAGTTTGAAAAATGTTGAGCACAAAATAATGAAAGGCCTGCCCGTTGATTTTTATAAACGCCAAAGTGAGCGCGAGCCCGCCGATAAGCGCGAGGAGAAAGATAAACAGCCCGGTATCGGCCAGCTTAAAGGCAATAAAAATCATGAGCCCGGCCACCAGGAGAATAACAAATTGGCGGGTGGTAATCGGCCCGAAAATTTTATCTTCAACATCAATAAATTGAGGGACGGTGAATTGTTCCATGATAGTATTATACCACACTTAGCTCTTTTTCCATCTGGACAATGGCCGAAATTTCGGCCAGTTGCAAGCCGTGTTTATCGGCGGACAGTTTAGCGAGCGGGCGGGGCGTTTCCAGATACGCGAACACTAGCTTAACATAATCGGTATACAGGGGACTTTGCCGCCAGGCGTCCCACGCGTCTAAATATAGCAGGATAGATTCGCCTTGCAGATTAACAAATTTTTGCTTTAAACGGGCGGCCGCTTCCACTGGGTTATGCGACAAGCGGCGAAAATCAATCAGCGTGACATAGCGAATTTCATCAATCGGTCCAACTTCGGTGGGACGCGACACTACATCATGCATCACCGTTTTCACGCGCGGCTCGGAATTAAGCTTGAAGCTCTCCGGGGCAACGGGAGACAGTGGCCGGGCCTGTTCGAAACTTTGAACTTCACTATGCACAAACGCATTATGCGGCGTAGCGTTCGCCAGCGCCCCCGGCCCGCGCACTGCCGGCAGGCTGGCGGCCACCGCTGCTTCGCACCGTTTAATAACTTCATCGGCTTGCGACCAGGTTAAGCCGACCCCGGCTTGCCCTGTTTCCCGTATCAGCGCCGCGGTAGTTTGTTCGTTCGAGCGAATCTCTTTAAGGCGCAACTGAACGACAATACGAAGCCGATTGCTATAATCGGCCGGTACGACAAACGAAAGTTTTTTAATTACCGAGTCAATTTGGTTCTGCCGCGATTCGCTGACGCGGGATAGATTGGCATTCCCGACCGGAACTGCTTCGTCTAGAAGCGGACGAGCGTCATCTTTGGTGGCAGGCATTTTTTTTCCTTCCCCTTGCATTTTTTTTACTTGGGACAAGGGTACGCGAACAAAACTGCCATCGGCTTTTTTTACTAAAATAATTGGTTCCGCCATAGGATTAAACAATATCGCCTTTTTTAATATGAAACGCCAGGCTTAACGCTTCCCGCAGCCAACCGGTGTATGCCGCGGCAGACGCTTGATTGCGGTAAATGCTTTCTAAAAATTTTTCCTGCGCCAGCGTTTCTATTTCCGCGCTTAAAACGCTGGCCAGATATTTTTTTAAAAGTTCATTAAAAAATTCTCCGTCCGATTCACTCACCGAGAGCGGCACCACTTCCTGATTATTCGCAAGCGCGTGCACCATGGCGGCCGTAGCCCCGGCCAAGCTTTTAGCGTTATTTTGACTCGCCAAAAATTCTATTACAACGCTTTTAACTCCGAACCCGGCCACTACTCCGGCGTAAAAATAATTTTGCAGCAAAAATTGCTGCTGGGCCGGCGGTAGGAGCGGAAATTGCTTCCACGCCGCGTGGAGCATAACGGCCTGTACAAAAGCATGGTCCCACCACATTACCGCGGCTTCTTCGCCAGGCTCCGGCGCCACGGCTACTGGCAAACTCGCTACCACGAGCCTGCCAATTTCCGCCGCGTTTGGCCCGCCTTCCAGGCTAGAGCGGAGCGTATTTATAAACAGCCCATCATCATACAGTTGATTTTCACCTTTGAAAATTCGCTTCAACTCCTCCAAACTATACGGTTTGATGGCAATCACATCCGTCACAGCCGCGGCGACCATCACCAGCTGGGTCGCCAATACATCGCGGTTAAGTTTATTCTCCGGTGTTAAAATAAAATTAGCCATCGCGCCCGGGTCCAGGTAGCGAATTAGTTCATGCTGGCTTTGGAGCAGCCGATCCGGCGGATTGTTTTGTTCGGCTACCACGGCAATTGGCTGCGCATACGCGTAGAGTTTTATGATGGCCTGGTTGCCGCCCGCGGTAAGCTGATCTTTTCCCACCAGCACGTCAAACAACGCCTCTTTGACTTTCTCAAATGGCTCCCGATGAAAATCCGTAAAATTGTTCGTGATTGTCGGCATAGTTTTACTCTCGCTATAAGGTCACAATTTGTGACCTTGAAATCTGTTCTTTATTTTATGTGATCGCGTAAATTTTCTCGCCCTAACTTTTTTAATTTCTTATACCCATCAACACTCATGTCAAAAGCGGCTTCCATAATCTCGTTGGTAAGAAAAGCATAGTCGAGTGAATTTTGCGCGCCGCGCTCATCCCACTCATCAGTTAAATCATGCCGCACGGCAATACCGCGCAACCGCTTATCAATCCAGCTTTTTGGGTAGCCTTTCTTTTCATAAATAGATTTCATCCGATCCATGGCGAGCTCCGGATTCTCAATTTCATCTAACCGCTCTTTGGCCACTTTGGCTAACCAACGCTTAAACGGTTCCGCTTTGGGCGAGGGAATGGATTGGATAATACGAAATAATGATTCAATGTCAGCACAGTCAGTTAGGTAAAATTTCCCATCAGAAGACAACATCTTTAGTTGTACGATTTTTTCGTACAACTCACGATACCCTTCCTGGATAAGTTTTCTTTTTAAATCGCTCCAATAACGCCGCGCGATGGTGCTTTCCGTTAAAACCGCCACTACGTCAATAATCGAAAAATACCATTTTTCTTGGCGCCAAACTCGCCGCACTTCTTTGTGCTCAAATAACACCGGGTGATTTTGCCTTGCTTTAGACATATTTTCTTTATCCTTCAATTTTTACTCCACTCAATAATATTTTCTTAATATTTTTGTCAAATATTTTTTTAATATTTTCACTTCATCAGCGATTCATTCTCCCACCATAGTGGGATCCCGCTCATCGCGGGACCAATGAAACTGTCCGTCCTGATTCGTGAAACATGATTATGTGGATAATTGTCAAAGAGGCAACCTTGACAGGCTCTGCATGTCTATAGTATACTACACTTTGTAAGGAGTAATCCTTACCTATACACGCGGTCCCGCCACAAGCGGGATTTTCGCTTTTTCATAATATCTTTTACCATTATACCACTTGCCAAAATTTACAAACCCTCCTGTTAAAACCATAAGCTCACGTGCAGTGTGGCCGCGTACCCCGCAAATATAGATTTGCTTGCCTTTGATTTTTAGCCGCTGGAGCGGAGCATGCAAGTCAGAGTCGCCAGAAAAAACTACTACCGCCGAAACTTTATCAATCACATCCAATAAATCCATCGTCATTTCAACATCAAAGTTACATTTTGGTTCTTCAATTACAATCCCAGTCTGGCGCAAATACGAAACAAAATCATTTACTTTCTCCGTGACAATGGGACTAAACAGACTCCGGGTAGCTTGTTTAAAAAACATACCGTGGTTGACTTCTCGCCGCACCCATTTAACTGGCTTGGCAATGAGAATGGCTCCGGTGGATCGAATACGAGCGTGAAAACGTTTTGAACTTGAAGCATCCCTGTCGTTGATTCCATAGTACACCCGAACTTCACGCATGGACGGCAAACTTAATAGTTGGCGTATAATATCTTCCAAGTGAAATTTCCACCCGAGCACATTTTGCCAGTGAAACATGTTCGTTAAATCCAAAAAAGCGCTAACGGCTGTTTCTTTTTTCAGCACTTCTTGGAATAATTCACCTTGCATAATTTTGATCTTCCATATTTTTCTAATCTTCTAATCTTCAAGCCTTACAATCTTCACTCGCCCTTTCCCCTTTACAAACTTGATAACTTTTTACTTCGTCAACCTTTCATCTTGATACCTTGGCTCCTTTCACCTAACAACGTCGTTGTTCCAATGAAACTGCCTGCCCCGCCCCGAGCGTAGTCGAGGGGTCCGATTCGTGAAAAATAATGGTGTGGATAATTTTCAAAGATGCGCTTGACAGCTTGCCATTATTGTGTTATTCTACTAGTGAAATTTGATCCTCATTGGACTGCGAATCTTCCAGCTTGGTCTGGTGGTGTAACAGTTCTGGGATCATTTTTTATTAGCCGCATTAATTCTTGTCTTTCCGCTACCCAGGTGGAAATTTTCTTTTCTACGTGTACACCGTAAGCCGCGTGGTGGGCAGGTGATTTCTTCCCAATTAATCCAAAATAGATCATTATATTCGGAAATGCCTGCTGTATAATTTTTTGAATTGTTATTTCATAGCCTGGATATTCAATATCAATTATAAGCTCTGAAACTCGTGAAGTCGACTTGCCAACCGCTACGATGATACCGGCCGCCAGCGTGGCTGGTCCAAATTTTTTTGGTTTTCCCCAGCGTCGAAAATATTCATACACGTGGCGTTTTGTTTTTGATTTTATTCGCAAAGTAAACGCCTCTTCATTGTTCGCAATTCCAATTATGGTGTCTTTAGTCAGTTCTTCCACTCGTATTGATTGATCCACCTCAAACCGAAACAATTTTTGTATTTTCCTCTCCATAGTTTAACAATAAACTGAATACTTTTCAACTTTCGCCCAGTAAATATCTCCTTAATATTTTTTTAGTATCTGCTTAATATTCTCACTTCAAAATATCGCCTGCCCCGCCCCGAGCGTAGTCGAGGGGTCCGATTCGTGGAAAATGATGTTGTGGATAAGATTCTTGACAAAACTTTCATATTATAGTATTCTAATTAATAGAAAAGGCTTTCGGCCGGGGTTCATAAGCTCCAAATTGGCGGAAGGTCTTTTTTATTTCTCCAAGGGAAAAACCGAGATAAGCGACTTTTGGCCATTGCGTTTTTCTTCTTTAATTTGCACAAAAAATATTTCACCTTCTTTTGTTTTACCAGCAAACCGATGCAAAATTTCTGACTTTTTATCCACGCTTTCTTTAGACTCCGGATCCAGCCTGCTTTGCTGTATTAGTTCAAGAGCGCAGGGAAAAAACTTCAACCGTCTGGTTTTATCTCGATGATTTAATTTTTCATGCAGATGGCTCCAAAAAATTCCTAAAAATATTTTATCTTTATTAAAGTAGGCGGATCGAATATACGGACGGCGTTTTGTTTTCTTCCGTATAATAGCATACAATCCAAATACACTTTCATACACCTCACTATAATTCGTACCAGGCGCTTTTTTCGTTTTTACCTCATACATTTTCATATTTATTTTTCAATCTTCTAATCTTACAATCTTCACTCGCCCTTTCCCCTTTACAAACTTGATAACTTTATAAACTTTTAACTCAATAATATCTTCTCAATATCTGCTTAATATTCTCACTTCAAAACGTTTTCGTTCTCCCGCCACAGCGGGATCCCGCTCCCCGCAAATGCGGGGCGTAGTCGAGGGGTACGATTCGTGGAACATGATGATGTGGATAATTTGTCAAAGATGCCCCTTGACAAATACTGCCCAATATGGTAATCTACCCATTGATAGCAAGTCCAGTGTGACACAGAAGTCGCTCTGAATCTCGGAACTCCCGCAAGGGAGTTCTTTTT
>JAHFHV010000001.1:0-9520 GCA_023246725.1 Candidatus Magasanikiibacteriota bacterium
GGTGGCGCGCGGTTGCGGTCTGGTGCCACAGAAACGTGGAGCTTGCGGTGGGCAGGAGCTGCGCTTGTTCAGTCGTCATTGCCGTTCCTCCTTTTGAGTCGGTGGTAGGACTGTTGTTCAGCAGCCGTTGATCAGGGTGAAGGGCCCGATCTC
Source organism: Candidatus Magasanikiibacteriota bacterium (assembly GCA_023246725.1). Lineage (GTDB taxonomy): Bacteria > Patescibacteriota > Patescibacteriia > Magasanikbacterales > GWA2-37-8 > SICD01. The sequence continues at coordinate 154 of JAHFHV010000001.1, forward strand.
GGCCGTGGTACCGTCGTTGTATCGGACGGTAATCCACTGCCGAAGGGTGTAAACCCCTTCTTCCAGACGGGTGTTGATGATCTCCACAATTCGCTTGGCGGTCATGTTTCTCCTCGCAAAAAGGGTTGCCCGAAACGAGTTGTCCGTAACGCCGGGATAGCGTCTTGGATAATCGTTTCGGAGAGACTTTTCGCCAGGGTTAGGGGATCCCTCGACTTCGCTCGGGATTGACAGCCGGACGGGTTCGCTCCGCTCACCTCGTCGCTATCAACAAAAAAACCGCCCCGTTGCTCGGGCCGGTTAGGAAAGTTTGTGCTATTTAGCAACCACAATTTCCACCGCCAGAGCTTGGGGAGGTAAAGTAAAAGCTAAAGTTTTGGGAAAGATTGTGTTGCATAGTATGTACGTACTGTAGCATACGCTGGCGATTCTGTCAAAGAGTGGGTGTGGACAAGTTTTGGCAGCTTAGTTTTGCTTTAGTTTTAAATACAATTTCCAAATTAGCAATTTTGTAGTAAGCTGTTTTTAGTAAGGGGACCAGGCCGGCGACGCGCGAGGCGCCGCCGGCCGAGGTCAGAAGACATCGGGGCCGTCCCAGTCGCCGTAGGCCCGCTCTTCGAGCGAGCCGCCATGCTCCTCGAAGATGGCGTCGATCGCCGCCATACGGCGGCGGCACCAGCGGAAGCCAGCGATGCCGGCGGCGACGAGCAGGCACCCGGCGAACCCGGGGAAGGAGAGTTGGAAGTTGGCGATGATCGCCGTGCCACCACAGCATCCGAAAAGGATGGACAGGGCGGCAGCCGTCATCCACTGATTCTCCTGATCCAGCAGGCGGGCTCGTTCTTTTTTGGAAAGAGGGGTTCTCCTTTGACTCATGGTTTTCCTCGCATGGGACATGTTCGCTTGGGATAAGCGGACAGTGGTCACCTAACAGGAATACTAAGCATAAAGTGTTGATTTGTCAAGATCCCTGAATATGTTTGATCAATTAAAGAAGATTATTTCTATTTTAAATAATTTGCCTGACAGCCCCGGCATCTATCTTTATTTTAATTTCCAAAAAGAATTAATTTACGTGGGAAAGGCCACTTCGCTTCGGAGTCGAGTGCGTAGTTATTGGCGCTCCCACCCCTCTGCGTCCCCTCTCGGGCAGGGGGGAACAATCCCAGCGCGACCGATTGAAGAAATGATCCATGAGGTGGTAGATATAAAAGTAAAAGAAACGGAGTCGGTTTTGGAAGCCATTATTTTGGAAGCGGAATATATAAAAAAATTTCAGCCTAAATATAATGTAGATGGCAAAGATGATAAGAGTTGGAATTATATTATTATTAGCAAGGATACTTTTCCGAAAGTGGAGACAGTACGAGAGCGGGAGTTTTCTGTCATTGCGAGCGAAGCGAAGTCTCGCGATGCCGCAAACGGCCAATCTCCCGGTGTTGCCCTTGATGGGGGGATTGCCGCGTCGCCCCCCGCACTGCGGGGGTCTCCTCGCAATGACAAGTATGTGTTTGGGCCGTACCCGGGGTTGAATACCACAGCGGCGATGAAACTGCTCCGGCGAATGTTTCGGTTTTCGAACTGCAATCCACCAAGAAAGCGAGACCTCTCCCTACCCTCTCCTTTGCCAAGGAGAGGAGGCGGCGATCTCCCTCGCCTCCGCAGAGGAGAGGGCGGGGGAGAGGTTTTGGGCAAACCCTGTTTTTATTACCACCTGGGGCAGTGCCCGGGAGTGTGCACGGGCGAGGTTAGTTCAGTCGAGTATCGTCGCCAGGTTATTCGTCCGCTGATAACATTTTTAAAAGGCAAGAAAAAACAGGTAATACAAATGTTTGAGAAAGAAATGAAACGAGCGGGCAAGGAAGAGCGCTATGAAGACGCGGCGCGCCTGCGCGACCAGCTTTCTTCGCTCCAGCGGATACAGGATATTGCTTTGCTCAACAAGAGTTTTGTGGAGGACGCTGTCATTGCGAGGACTCGCCACGGCGAGGACGAAGCAATCTTCCGGGGAGATCGCCACGCCCTTCGGGCTCGCGATGACAACCGCGAGCTTCGCATTGAAGGCTATGATATTTCCAATTTAGGTGCTAGCGAGAAAGTGGGCAGTATGGTAGTATTTAATCAGGAAGGTCCGATGAAGTCTGAGTACCGTAAGTTTATTATAAAAACCGTTTCAGGGCAAAGCGATGTGGACAGTTTGGCGGAAGTGTTGGAACGTCGCTTAAAACACCCGGGGTGGCCGTTGCCGAATGTGTTTTTGATTGACGGCGGACGGCCGCAAGTGAACGCAGTTTGTAAGGTTCTTAAAGTTTGTAAAGTTCATAAAGCGCGAGAGATACCGGTGATTGGCATTGCCAAAGGCCCAAAACGAAAAAATAATCAATTTATTATAGGAGACAAAAGTCCGGAATTTATTATCTGGGTGAACGGTCATCAACAATTGCTCATTCAAGTACGTGATGAGGCGCACCGGTTCGCGATTACGTTTCACCGAAAGCGGCGTAGTAAACTTACTTAATTTCCCTACCTAATTAACCTCTTGACAACCTTCTCTTTTTCTATTAGTATTATCCTACTTCGTTGAATATGAAGCCTGTCTATCATTCGGATCGTTGGCGAGAAGCCTTAAAAATGATGAGTCGCTGCCCGATTTGCAGCGCCGAGTACGGCCCCGAGGCCGCCAAGCTTTTTGCTAAAAACGAAACCGCCAGCCTGGTGCATATAACCTGCGCGGCCTGCGGCAGCGGTTTTGTGGCCATGATCGTGCTTTTGGGACAGGGATTAAGTTCGGTAGGCATGGTAACCGATTTGACCTTGGCCGATGCTGTGCGCCTCCATAAAGCCGAACCAATTACCGTGGATGAAATGATTGAGGCGTACCAAGAGATGCAACAAGAAAATTTTTTGATACAATCATTTAGAAATTAATATGAATTTTCAACTTACTGCCGCCAAGCGAGCTGTTAAGGGAGAAAAAATCCGCCGGGAAGGGCAACTCCCCGGTATTGTGTATGGCGCACAAAGCACCGCTGAATCGGTTTCTGTAGGATACGCTGATTTTGTTAAATTATATAAACAAGCCGGTGAATCTACCTTGGTGGATTTAATGCTTGATGGCGCGGCTCATGGCAAGGTGATTGTGCAAGCTGTACAGCACGACCCCGTAAGCGACCGGATTATTCATGTTGATTTAAAACGCATTGACATGAACAAAAAAATGCAGGCGCCCGTGGAATTGCGCTTTACCGGCGAGGCGCCGGTTATTAAAGCGCAAGGCGGCACGTTGGTGGCAACTATCCATACCGTGGAAGTAGAATGTTTGCCGCAGGATTTGGTTTCGCACATTGATGTTTCAATCGCCGACCTCAATAACTATGAAGAAGTAATTAAGATTAAAGATTTAATATTGCCCGCGGGCATTAAAATTGTCAGTCCGCAAGCCGAAGATTTGGTGGTGAAGGCGGCTCCGGCTCTTACGGAAGAACAAATTAAAGCCATGGAAGAAGCAGGCGCTGCCGCCGCGGATTTGAGCAAGATTGAATCGGCCAAGCCAAAACCAGTTGAAGAAGGCGCGGAAGGCGAAGCCGCCACTCCGGCCGCTGGCGCGGATAAAGCGGCCGCTCCTAAGGCGGAAGAAAAAAAGAAGGACGAAAAGAAGTAATTTCTGCCGCTGTGCTCAGGATGACAAAATAGAGTCCCGGGAACCCCTTGACAGTACGAACGACGTGTGTTAAGTTGTAAAGTCTTGTACGATACTACTACGCACTTGTTTCGTGCGCAGGAGCCCCTCGGCTACGCTTGGGACTCGTGCCCACGAACGATTCACCCGAATCGTTAGGGCCAACAAGGAGAAAGGAGGCGGAGATGATTCGTCAGCTCGCATCCAGTGTTCTCTTGTGTCTAGCGGGTCTAGCCGCCTGTGGCGGGCGTCCGCTCCCTTATGCTTCGTACTCTACGGACGATGGGGGAGGCCGTGACCTGATTTCGGCCGCTCCGGACCAGATGGGGACGGCGTGCGCGGGGCCGTGGGTTCCGCCTAGCGGCGTCGCCTGCGCCGGCAATGAGTCGTGCGACGATGGCAACCCGTGCACCTACAGCGACGCCTGTGTGGCCGGGGTCTGCCGCGGACGCCCGCGCGAAGACTGTCGCCCGTGCCGGAATGGCGCGGACTGCTGCGGCGGGAGTCTGGTAGCGCGCGAATGCTCGCTGGAGCACACGTATGTGGAGTACGCCCTAGGAGCGTGCGATACATTCACCGGCTGGTGTCAATATCGCCTCACCGCTGACCCCTGCCAGTGATCGGTTCGACAGTAGCATCAATCCGCCGATTTTCAGCCCTCGAAGGTAGGTTCGAGAAGCTATTATCGGCGGAGCTTCTCTGTAGATATCTCAAAAATACCTTGAGGTAGCTAGGGAGAAGCTTTTTTTGTGTTGACAAAAACTGTTTTTTGTGCTATTATATAGATATTGAAAACTAACAACAGGCTATGGAGAGAAGAATTAACGGGAGATTATTACTTCTACCTTTAAATATGCTCACAAAAACTTTGCTACCAGCTGTTTTCCAGCGTAAAAGCCTATACTGGGCTATTTTTACAGCCAGTTTTTTGTTTTTGGCCGTGGTTCGCGAGCCGGTTTTGGCTGCTGGCGACACCTGCGTGTACAAGCCAAGTCGCACCGTACAAGCAATAATCAATGGTAAATCTTCGACGGTTGAAATTGACAATAAAACAGGCAATTGGTTTTATGATCCTGCCAATTGGATAAATTGTAGCGGTGCTTTCCCCGGGCCACATGATGACGCGGTTATACCGGCTGGGCTGACTGTTTGGACAGGACAAAGTTTCTATATCGATAAAAATTTTAGCTTTCTTATCCCGGCTGTGGGGTATAATAGCGTGCGAAAGCTGGTTTTGGAAAAGGGCGCGTCGCTGGTCCCCGGGGATAAGCGGTATATGAAATCTGATCTAGACTTATTTGAAGTGTCTGTCGAAACCGTCATTGATGGCGGAAAATTGGCGCTGGGCATCCCGCTTAGGTTGCCAGGCAAAGTCACAGTGAAAAATGGCGGTTCGATTGATGCTTCGGTCGGCGGATCGCTTATAAATAGAGATGTGGCTTTTTCCGGCGACCCCGCCGGCCTTAATTTAGGCAAGGTAATAGTAGAAGAGAAACTAGGGGGCGGTTACGGCACTTATTCCCTTGTGTCCACCATGCCATCGCCGATAGCAATTCAGTCATTACAATTTAATAAGGCGACATTAAAATTGTTGGGTGGTAAATTTTATGCCAGTCAAATTGAGATTGGTTCCAATGCGGTCCTGGAGGTTGCGGGCACGGCGGATGTAGCAGCCGGTTTTTTGCATAATCGCGGAAAATTATTTTTGAAGGATCAGGCACATGGGCGGCCGGGTGAATTGCTTAATTTTGGTTTTGTTCAGTTGTCGCCCAATTCACAATTAATTGCCGACCGTTTTCAGCTTGAGCCCTCAAGCCAGTTTATATCATATGGCGCGCTGGGTGTTTGGGGTCTTTTAGATATTAAACGAGGGGCGGAATTGTCCCAGCCCGCGGGCCCGATGGTGATTATTCCGCCGACTAATGATAAGATATGGGATTTAAAATTTGCGAGCGATAAGATAGTGTTAAATAATTTAACGATTGCGGAGAATTCTGGCAACGCTCAGTATAATTTAGTATCTGATGGCGCGCCGGCGGCCATTACTATCAAAGGCAAGCTGATTTTTTCTGGTAAAAATAGGGTCACTGTCAGCAATAGCTTGGCCTTGATGGTAACGGGCGACGTGGAGAATGATGGCCAGCTGGCAGTGCGCAATAACGCTCGGCTGGTGTCCGAAGGCAGAATCCGCAATACCGGCAGACTGGCCGTCGATGCCGCGAGCGGCGGCGTAGTGCGAGAAACTCCCAAAGTTGTTTTAACCGACTTAATCGGAGCGCCGTTGGGCGACACCGTTATATTGCCTAAAGTAATTTTTGTGACGGTTACCGATGGGAGTCGGAATTTTGACGGCAGTAAAATTGAATCAGTGCAGGCAGCAGTGTATTCGGATAAAATCTCTAATGGAGCGGGCTGGGATGAAGAAAAAGTTACCCTTACGGAGACTGGCCCGGCGACAGGCGTGTTTCGGAGCGCCGATCAGCTGGTTGCTGCGGCCCTGCCTTTACCGGGGGATAAGCCAGTATCCAGCGATAAAATTATTTCCGCTAAACCGCAGTACGACGCCTATTTCCGGTCAGTCTACCAGGATCCGAATGATATGTGGCAGGGGGGAATTTCACCCGAAGTAAAATGGGAAAGTCCTAACAAGGTTGATTTAGTTCCAGATTCGGTAATCGGCGCAATAGACGGTAATGGCGATCTTACGATCCGTTATTCAGTTGTTAATCAAGGCGCTGGTCCGGCTAAGCCATTTGCGGCCCAGGTTAGCGTGGAAGGCGATTTGGGGCAAGCCGTGGCCGCTCCGGTGTTGGAAGCGGGCAGTATTTTAGCCGGCGACAGGCGCGAGTATGCGGCAATGATATCGTCGTCAAGTTTACAGGCAGTTGGCCAGTCAGTTAAGCTAACTGTTGCGGTTGATATTAACAATGACGTTGATGAGGTTGACGAAAATAACAACAGCAAAACAGTTCTGTTTGTTTCGCAAATCGATGTGTTGGATGTTCGAGTAAAACGCTTAACTAAAAAATCACAGAATAAAAATAAAAAAGCCGCTTATAATGGGATGGAAGCCAGTTTTATTGTAAAAAATAATGGCGCCACCGCTTCTGCCCCAATGATGATTGAAGTGGAACTAAGTGGCAATGACAATGGCAAGTACACCAATAAGATTTACAAACTTAGCCAGGCATCTATTCCCGCTCAAGAGACTCGATCGCTTAAGTTTGTGTTCCCTCCGGCCGATCTGTTGGCTCTTAAGAAGTTTTTGGGGTTATCGATTAAAATAACCGAATCAGCGCCCTAAATTTATGATTATGAAATTCTCTATTTCTACAATTCGCTGGGTTGTGAGCGCGGCAGCAGCCTTGGGCGGTTTGGTTGTGGTGGCTGGTTTTATGGTTCCGGCGGCGCAGGGCGCGCCGCTAGGATCAACTGCCGGCAAATTGGCAACCCCCGGAACGTTTGCTAAGTCTGCACTTGTGAACAATAAAGCTCTTAAGCCGCCAAAAGTGTTATTTAATAAAACTTTTACCTTCTCTAAGGATTTATCGGCGCGCGATATTTTATGGATTTCCGATAACAAAGCTCGTCCTAATGATTATATGTTAAGCTTTGTAGTGGACAGCCAAGGGGAAGCTTTTGTTGAGCCTTTTGCCATGCGGGTGACGGTGCGCGGCGTCAAGAAAACCGCTTCAGCGGTTACTATTGACGAAGACTCGGGTTTAGATCCGGGAGAATCTGAAACCTATACTATTTATTTTAATAAGAAGTCGCTGGCCGCCGCGGTGGGCGCTATAAAGACAGTGCAAGTTACCATTGATCCAGCCAATCAGATAACAGAGAGCAATGAGCAGAATAATACCATGGAACTGAATATTGGGACTAATGAAAAACCGCCCACTGACCTCATGTCTCCGTCATCCCAGGAAGCCGCGGCGGCCAATTTGCTCGCCAAGAAAGGGTTAGCGGATTTGTTTGGCAATGCCAAGCTTAAAGAAGATGCTAAGCAGGCGGAATCAACTCCTCCGGCCGAAACTAAACCAGCGCCGCCCAAGCAGCCGACGCTCAAAGAACCAGCCAATGACAGTTCGGTAACAGTGGTCACGCCGGTTCTTAATTGGACCGACAACGGCCCGGGAAAAAATTATTTCCGTTGGTATGTTTTAAATCCGGATTCTAACCAACGAGTGTGGGAGCGGGATTGGGAGAGAGGCGAGACGGTAGATAAATTATGCACGAATGCCTTAAACCAGTGGATTTGCCAATATGCCACGGTTCCAGCCGGTAAACTTAATTTTGATCAAAGTTATAAGTGGACGGTAGAGGCGAGCGATGGAAAGGCCTCTTCGGGATATGCTAGCTCAAGCCAGTTTAATATTAAGTATGAATATGTTCCGATTCAGTTTAAAAGCGGAACATCAGGAGGAGGCTCGCAAACAACCTCCTGTAGCGGCCATCAAACATGGAATGGAACCGCGTGCGCTTGTCCCGGCGGCCTTTTTGAGGCTCCGGCCCCGTATTGCTGCCCCTTTAATCAATATTGGAGCGGCACGCAATGTCAGATTATAGGCTAAATTTCTTCAAAAAAATGGTGGGTTTAATATAGCCTCTTTTTTTCGGTGCCCTCGAAGGGAATTGAACCCCTATCTTTAGGTTCGAAGCCTAATATTCTATCCATTGAACTACAAGGGCATTGGCCGGTTAGAAATTAGGGTTTAGGACTTTTCTCGAGTGGATCGGCTGGGGATCGAACCCAGGACCTTGGGCTTAAGAGGCCCCTGCTCTACCAGCTGAGCTACCGATCCGTGATCAGTAAAAAGTTTCTAAAGTTATAAAGTTCATAAAGTTTTAACTCTTACTAGGGCACTTTACAAACTTTAAAAACTTTATTAACTTTCAACTGTCACTTCGTTTCATAATATTAATTTTCGGCCCTTTCCAGCCCTTGGCCTTAATGGCCGCTTCGGCCGCTTCGGTCTGGGCTTCTTGCTTGCTTAGCCCCTCGCCGCTTGCCACCAGTTCTTTATCCACAAATACTCCCACCCGGAAATTTTTGGCGTGGTCGGGGCCTTCTTCGTGAAGTACGCGGTAGGTGGGCGTAACGCCTAAAAGCTCCTGGGCCGATTCCTGGAAGCGGCTTTTGGCGTCCATATACAACCCTTGTTCCAAAACTTCGGGGAGCTTTATTAAAACCCACCTGGTAATAAACTGCCGAGCCATATCATAACCTTGATCCAGGTAAATGGCGCCAATTAAAGCCTCAATGGCGTTGGCCATAATGTAGTTGCGCGCTTTGGTGCCGGCGTCCTTGGCTTCGCCGTGGGAGAGAAACAGGTACGGTTCCATGCCAATTTCATAAGCAATGCTGGCCAGCATGTTGGCGTTAACCAGCGCGGCGCGCCAGTTGGTTAATTCGCCTTCGGGGTTTTGGTATTCGTTAAATAAAAATTCGGTGACAATCAGTTCTAGCACCGCGTCGCCTAAAAATTCCAAGCGTTCATTTTGTCCAACCGGAAAATCATGATGTTCGTTAAGATATGAACGGTGCACGAATGCCTGAATGAGATACTCCGGCTGTTTGAAAGTTATGCCCAGGTGTGCTTCCAATTTAGAAAAATTTTTAGCTTCAATTTCGGGGAGAGAGTTGTAGATAAGTGACATAGTGTCTTTTGACACGTATCACGTACC
>JAHFHV010000001.1:9620-85873 GCA_023246725.1 Candidatus Magasanikiibacteriota bacterium
CGTCTTTTTTTACAATATCATTATAGATTGACCCTAAGACCCCGTTAACAAATTTACCGGACGATGGCCCGCCAAAACTTTTGGCGAGTTCAATGGCTTCGTTAATGGCCACTTTGGGCGGCACCTCGCTACTAAATTTTAATTCATACATGCCCAAGCGCAAGATATTCCGATCCACAATGGTGATTTGGCCAATGGGCCAATCCGGGGCGTAGCGCGCAATCAATTCATCAATGGCGGGGAGATTATCAATGACTCCCGCGATTAATTTTTTGGTGAATTCGGTTTCCGCGAGGCCCGGAGCAAACTCGGTCAAATTATGTTCCACAATCGCCGGCAGAGCGGCCGTGGGATTGCCCCGAAAATCCCATTCAAACAAGGTTTGCATGGCAATGGAGCGAGCGAGGTGTCTATTTGGCATAATCCTAATCTACAAATTTTGATCCGAATCTACAAAAATCCTAATGCTACAAATATCGCCATTCGTTATTATTCGGAAATTTGTAGATTCGGTTAAGATTCGTTGATTCGGATTACATTATTTGTTTTTTGTTTTAAGCACTTGTCGTCCGCGGTAGGTGCCACAAAACGCGCAAGCGCGGTGAGGTAGAACGGCCTTGCCGCATTTGGGGCAGGCGGCTAAAGATGTTTCTTTAAGCGCGCGCCCTGTGGCATTGCGGCGTTTGTCGCCAGAGGTGCGGCGGTGTCCGGGTAATCCCATATGATTGTAAATAGTCAAAAGTAAACAATAACTAGGGCATAGTTACCAAAAGCGTGGTTAGTATAGTATATATAAGCAATTTTGGCAAGAGCAAGGCGCAAAACGTTGATTTTTGTGAGCCATTAGAGTAAGATAGCCAAAGATAAGTAAGTATTTGCTTGTGGTTATTGAAGTTATTAAGAACCAAGAACAGTGGAATTTGTGGCTTTTAAGCAGTAGTCAACCTGCTTCTTTTTTGCAATCCTGGGAGTGGGGAGATATTTTGCTGTCCGAAGGCAAGATCGTTGAACGATTGCAGGTGGTTGAAGGCGGCGTCGTCCGGGCGCAGGCGCAGATTGTTTTTACACAACTTCCGTTTGGGTGGCAGTATGGGTTTTGTCCAGGAGGGCCAGGTGTAAATGTCAAATGTCAAATGTCAAATGTCAAATCAAATCCCAATGAACAAATTTATAAATTATTGTTGGATTATTTAAAAAGCAAGAAATGCATATTTTTTCGTATCGAACCACCAACCTTAATTCATAATTCTAAATTCTTAATTCTTAAATCGTTTGATATCACCCCTCGCGCCACGCTGATTGTTGATTTAACGCAATCCGAAGACCAGCTCTTGGCGGGAATGCATGAGAAGACACGGTATAATATTCGTTTAGCGCAAAAAAAAGATTTGAAGATTAAAAGATTACCCGCTCGACCTGGCTCGGGGTCCGCCTCGGGCGGAAAAGATTTAAATAATTTTTGGCAATTGAGTGGAATGACCGCAGAGCGAGATGGATTTAGGCTCCACTCAAAATCCCACTATCAAGCAATTCTTAATTCTTCTTTGTCTCATCAAGTTACAATCTTTCAGAATGATACACCAATTGCCAGCGCGATTTTTGTTGGTTTTGGTAAGACGTTCACGTATCTGTTTGGCGCTTCGGATCACGAGTACAGGAATTTAATGGCGCCGCATCTTTTGCAGTGGGAGGGGATTAAGCTGGGCAAACAGTTAGGGTTTACGCGGTACGATTTTTTTGGTATTGCCCCGCACCAACATAATCAAAATTGTCATTCCGAGCGAGGCCTCAAGGCCGACGAGGAATCTCTGTCCAACTCGCCAACCGACAGAGATTTCTCACCCCGATGCGAATCGGGGATTCGAAATGACAAATTCACGTACGATCCTAACCACCAATACGCTAAGGTTACGCGGTTTAAATTGGGATTTGAGGGGAAGCCAGAAGAGTCTCCCGGGACGTATGACTTGCTTATTTCTCCGAGTAAATATAGGATATATCAGGTTTTGCGAAAAATAAGACGATTAGTTTAGCTCCCATCGTTCAATGGATAGGACATCAGCCTCCGAAGCTGAAGATCCAGGTTCGACTCCTGGTGAGAGCACTATTGACAGTCTGTTTTGTTACGTTCAACAGTTTGCTATACTAAAGTCAGTTATTTATTAATTAATTAATTTCTCGCCGCGCTTCAAAGGACGTTGCGCGGGCAGCGCTTCAGCGGTCGTTGCGCTGCATGATTTCGTTAAATCACATAATTTCGTTAAATCGTATGCCAGATCAATTTACACAAACCACGCAGGTTGGTTTGGGGAATCGTCTCATGAATTCCATTAAAGGAGTGGTTGTCGGCCTCCTTTTGTTTGTGGTATCGTTTGGGGTGCTATATTGGAACGAAGGCCGGGCCGGGCGAGCGGCAAAATTGGTAAAACAAGCGGCCCTGGCGTCGGCAGTGGATGCGGTGAGCCCGGACCAGGCCAGCCAAGGCAAATTGGTGGCGGCCAAAGGCACTATTAAGACCTCCGAAACTTTGTCTGACAGCGTAACAGTGCCCGGCACCAGCCAATTGGTGCAAATTAAAGCGGGCAATTATTTAAAATTATTGCGTCAGACAGAAATGTTCGCGTGGAAAGAAACTTCTAAGACCGATACGCAAAAAAATACCGGCGGCAGTGAAACCCAAAATACCACCTATACCTATACCAAAGAATGGGCGAGTGAGCCCGCCAATTCCAGTGAATTTAAAATCCCCGCAGGGCACGAGAATCCGGCCCTGGCTGTTCCGAAAAACGAATCCACTGTTACGGCCGCCACTTTGGACAGCTTAAGCCTTGATATGACCAGCCTGGTTCTTCCGGCCAGCCAAAAGCTAGCCTTAACTCCCGCTACCGCAGCCTATCCAACCCCGGCTTTAGCCCAGGCGGGAACGAGCGAATTTGTATTTTTGGGCAAAGGAACTTTGGCCACCCCGCAACTTGGCGATGTACGCGTGCAGTACAGCTATGTGCCGGCCAATATCGCGGTAACGGCTTTTGGCAAGCTGGACGGCACAGCTTTGTCTCCCTTTGTTGACGCTAACAACGGCACCCTCTACCGCGCCTTTACCGGCACCAAAGATGAAGCAGTTGCGACCATGAAGAGCGAAAATAGTACTATGACGTGGGTACTACGCTTAGTTGGATTTATTATGATGTGGGTGGGCCTGGGGATGCTGTTTGGCCCTATCTCAACTTTTCTGGATATTCTCCCCGTGGCCGGTTCTATTAGCCGCGGATTAATTGGTGTGGCAACATTTTTGGTGGCCTTGGCACTCAGTATTGTTACCATTATTGTTTCCATGATTGTGCACAGCTTGATTGCGGTGATTATAGCGGGTGTTGTCGTAGTAGTTATTGCGGTACTTGTTATGAAAGGGGTTTTTAAGAAAGGGAAGATGGCGAAAGCCTAAGGGTAGAAGCGGATGGACGCCGATAGTAACGCAGATTAACGCTGAACATTAAAGACAGGCGACGGGCCTGTCTTTTTTGTCTAATATTAGCTAAAATACAGTAAAAGCCCTTGACATAAGGGCTTTTTTGTGTTATACTATTTTGTTATTTAATAGAAAACTGCTTTGGAAGAAAGACGCTCTAAATAAGGGCTTTTATCTTCCGAAGCGGCTTTAGGGGAAAGCAACAAGCCGCTACGGGATCTCTAAAACTGGACGGTCTTCCCCAGACTGTCCACAACGCTCGGAGGCTCCCATGAAGCGCTTCATCCAGCTCGTTCTCGCCTCGGTCGCGCTCACCGCCATCGTCTACCCCGTGGGCGACTACCTCGACAAGCACACGGCCCCGCACTGCCCGCCGGGCCAGATGTGGGGGCGCGTGGCCTGCGGCTACTCGACGCTCGGGAACAACAGCGGGCACTAGGCCGCACGGCGCCAGGCCCGCCCCCCGAGCGTAGTCGAGTGGGGCGGGCCAGGGGCCAAGAGGAAAAACACACGCGGCTGTCCCAAACTCACCATGGTTATGAATAGTTCGTAGCCATAGTGAGGACAGCCGCAAAAAAACAGACTTTTAAGAAGTCTGTTTTTTTATGCGTTGCCATAAATACCCCTTCCCTCGCCCTCCCCTTAAGAGGGGGAGGAGAATAGCGAACGAACGACGCTCGTTGTCGCGTTGGCTCCCTCCCCTGTTAGGGGAGGGACAGTGGGAGGGGTATTTGGAGCCATTGCGGAATCCAGGATTATTTGTTAGGATAATCGGGATATAATGTCTCGCGTAGCTATGCCAGAGATTGAACAATCGCCCGAAAAACAAGCTGAACTCCAGATACTGAAAAAACGGGTTGAAGGAGCCTTGGCAAATCCGGAAACACATGCTAAAGCCAAAGCTGATTTTGAATATACATTTGTGCAGTTGGGCCTGCCCTCTGAAGAAGCTGTCAGTTTATGCCAAGGTATTTTTACCGCCGTTTTGAGTGGTCGGCCACTGGAGCGAATTGAGCAAGACATTTTGAAACAATTTGAATCAATTGTAGTTGGCGCGGGCGACAGCAAGCGTACCTTGGTGGACGTTCTGGAACATCAGCTCAATGGGCGCGCGCAAAAAATATTTTCTCAAGTCGTTTTGCATTTAAAAAATTGTAAAGGAAAAATTATAGATTATGGCGCCGGTGATGGGCAGGTGACACAACTGTTGCGCGACGAAGGCGGATTAGACATTGAAGGGTTTGATGTGCGGACGTATGTGAACCCGGCGGTAACCGTGCCAATTAAATTTTTTGACGGCAAACGATTGCCGGCTCCTGATGGAGCATATGAGGCCGCTGTTCTGACGAATGTTTTGCATCACGAAAAAGATAATGAAAAAATATTGGCTGAGTTGGATAGGGTTGTGACCAAGCGTCTGGTGATTTTGGAGACGGTACCGGTTGGCAAAACCGAAGAAGAAATGGAAGCGGATAAAGACCGGACATTTATGAATGATTATTTGTATAATCGTTTGTTTCACAACGCTGATGTGCCGGTACCCGGGACGTTTGAAACGCCGTCCGGCTGGATTAAGCGTTTAGCTGACCATGGATGGCGTTTGACGTATCAAGAGGATTTGCGGTTTGATCAATCAATTATTAAAGACCGTCATTATTTATTAGTATTTGATCGTTAATTTGTATGTCCACACAGCAACTCACCGAGCTCGCCAAACTTATTCGCTATTATTCACTTGTCTCCACCACCGCGGCTGGCTCTGGTCATCCCACATCTTCCCTCTCGGCGGCGGACTTGATGACTGTTTTAATGTTCAACGGATTTTTTAGAACTGATTTAGATAATCACGCATATATCAATAACGACCGGCTGATTTTTTCTAAAGGCCACGCGTCGCCCTTGTTTTATTCGATTTACGCGGCGGCCGGCAAAGTGAATGAAGAAGAAATGCTGACGCTCCGCAAGTTTGGAAGTCGCTTAGAAGGGCACCCTACTATGATGTTTCCGTATACCGAAGTGCCGACCGGTTCTTTGGGACAAGGGTTGTCGGTGGGCGTTGGAATGGCTTTGAACGCTAAACTGGATAAGCTCCCGTATCGTACCTGGGTGCTTTTGGGGGATAGTGAAATGGCCGAAGGCAGTGTGTGGGAAGCGATGGCCTGTGCTTCGCATTACAAACTTAATAATTTAGTGGCGATTTTGGATGTGAATCGGCTCGGTCAGCGGGGGGAAACGATGTACGGGCACCACACCGAAGTGTATGAAGCCAAAGCCAAGGCCTTTGGATGGGAGACGATTGTGATTGATGGGCATAATTATGAGGAAATAGCGGTGGCGTACGCGACGGCCATAAATCAAAAAAACAATAAATCAAAAAATCAAAGCGAACGGCCGACGATGATAATTGCCAAAACGTTGAAAGGCAAAGGTGTTTCGTTTATAGAAGATAAAGACGGATGGCACGGGAAGGCGTTGTCGAAAGAGGAGCTTGTATTGGCACTTAAAGAGTTGGGAGAAGTGAATAAAACGGTTAAGGGAGAAGTTGTGAAACCGGAAGTGGTGGAAACGAAGAATGAAGAATTAAGAATGAATATCCAATATCCAATATCCAATATCCAATATCCTACCGACAAGCCGGTAGCGACGCGTAAAGCGTTTGGGAATGCGCTGCTTAATATTTATGCCGAGTTCCCCAACATGGTGGTACTTGACGCGGAAGTAAGCAATTCAACGTACACGGAATTTTTTAAGAAAGCACACCCGGAGCGATTTTTTGAGATGTACATTGCGGAGCAAAATATGGTTGGCGTGGCAACGGGGTTGGATCGTCGCGGTAAGTTGGTATTTGCCTCCACGTTTGCCGCATTTTTTGCGCGCGCGTTTGACCAAATTCGAATGAGTCAATACGCAGAGTCAAATATCAAATTTATTCAGTCGCATGCCGGCGTATCAATAGGCGAAGATGGCGCGTCGCAGATGGCGCTGGAGGATTTGGCAATGTTTCGGTCGCTTTTAAATATCGTCGTATTATATCCGTGTGACGCGATTTCGGAAGAAAAATTAGTTGTTGCGGCGGCTCGGCACAAGGGCAACGTGTATATTCGCAATACCAGAAAAGAAACGCCGATTTTATATAGTCCAACTGAAGAATTTCCAATTGGCGGGAGTAAAACGGTACGTTCGAGTGATTCCGATGTGGTGACAGTGATTGGGGCCGGGGTGACGTTATTTGAGGTACTGAAGGCGTACGATGAATTACAAAAAGAGGGGATTAATATAAGGGTGGTGGATCTTTACAGTATTAAGCCACTTGATAGTGCGATGCTCGCGAAAGCGGCGCAAGAGACGAAGGCAATTATTACCGTTGAGGATCATTATGCCGAGGGCGGATTAGGTGAGGCCACCGCGACTGCGGTCGCGGAATTAAGAATGAAGAATGAAGAATGTCGAATACTGGTGATTCGATTGGCGGTGAGGAAGATGCCCAAGAGCGGCAAACCGGAGGAGTTGTTGGCGTATGAGGAGATTGATGCGAAGGCGATTGTGAAGAAGGTTAAAGAGATAATTAAATAAAAATTTAAAAGACGCCTCATATGAAGGCGTCTTTTAAATTGTGAATAGTAGTATTTAGATAATAGTGACACTCGCCACTTTATCACCCTCTTCTTTAAAGCGCATCAGGCGAACACCCTGGGTGGCTCTCCCGGTGGTGTTAATTGATTTGAAAGGTAGGCGGATGACCTGGCCTTTGCCACTCATCATCATTAAGTCTTGGTTTTCCGCATTGGCGCGATTAATAACCTTGGCGTATACAATCGGGCCGGTTTTGGCGGTAACCTCGGCGGTTTTAATACCACTGCCGCCGCGGCCTTGCACTTTGTATTCATTTAGTTCGGTACATTTGCCAAGGCCATTAGCGCCCACGGTGAGGAATTCTAGGCTTTGGTTTTTGGGGTCCACAATATCCATGCCAATCACCGTGTCATCACTCCGAAGGCGCATGCCGCGTACGCCGGCAGCCGTGCGGCCCATACTGCGGACGTCTTTTTCTTTAAAGCGGATGGCCTGGCCACCTTTGGTCGCAATCATAAGTTCATCATTTCCAGTCGATGGCTTGACCCATTCTAAATTATCATCGCCCTTAAGTTTAAGAGCGATAAGCCCACTCCGGCGAACATTAGCAAAATCGGCTAGTTCAGTTTTTTTGATGAGTCCTTTGGTTGTGACCATCACTAAGTGTTTAATTTTTTCAAGGTTACTCATGGGCAGGAGTGCCGTAATGGTTTCGTTCGGGGCCAATTGTAAAAAGTTAACGAGGGCCTGGCCTTTGGCGGTGCGGCTGCCTTGGGGAATATCATAGGCCATGAGCTGAAATACCCGGCCGCGGCTGGTGAAAAACAAAATATTGTCGTGCGTGCTCACCGTCAGGAGTTGGTCCACGGATTCGTCTTCTTTGGTGGTAACACCAATCACGCCTTTGCCGCCGCGCGATTGCTGTTTGAAGGTGTCGGGCGGCAGGCGTTTAATGTAGCCATCGGTGGTTGTCATTACCATGGTTGGTTCGTTGGGGATCAGGTCTTCGGTAGTAAATTCTTTCACACCGTGGGCAATAATTTGGGTCTTGCGGTCATTGCCGTATTTCTCTTTGAGCGTTATGGTCTCGGTTTTTACAATGCCGAGAATCTTGCTCTCGGACGCTAAAATTGATTCCAATTCTTTAATGATGAATTTTTTTTCTTTTAATTCATCTTCAATTTTTTGGCGCTCTAAGTTGGCTAACTGTTGCAGGCGCATTTCCAAAATCGCCGTAGTTTGCCGGTCGGTGAATTTGAATTTTTTCATGAGTTCAACTTTGGCATCGTCTTTGTCTTTGGCCGCCCGGATGGTTTTGATAACCAAATCGATTTTATCCAGCGCCATACTTAAGCCTTCTAAAATATGGGCGCGGTCTTTATTTTTGACCAAATCAAACTCGGTGCGGCGGCGAATAACCACCTGGCGGTGCTTAATAAATTCCTCTAAAATATTTTTGATGTTGAGGACGCGCGGCTGAATGCCGTCGACCAGGGCCAGCATGTTGTAGTGGAAGGTGGTTTGAAGAGCGGTGTGGTTGTAGAGTTGGTTTAGAATCTTTTTGGGATAAGCGTCTTTTTTCATTTCTATCACCACGCGCACACCGTCTTTATTAGATTCATCCCGAATGTCTTTAATACCTTCAATTTTTTTCTCTTGGACCAGGCCCGCAATTTTCTCAATCAGTTCCGCCTTGTTCACTTGATAAGGCATTTCGGTAACAATTATGCGGTACTGTCCATTTTTTGTTTCCTCAATTTCGGCTTTGGCGCGCATTACCACGCCGCCCCGGCCGGTCGCAAAGGCCGCCGCGATATCTTTTTTGCCATACACAATGCCGCCGGTCGGGAAATCTGGCCCCTGGATAATTTCATCCAGGTCTTCAATGGTAGTTTTGGGTTTGTCAATTAAGGCCACCACGCCGTCACAGAGTTCGCGCAGATTATGTGGGGGGATAGACGTGGCCATACCAACCGCGATGCCGACCGTGCCGTTTAAGAGCAGATTGGGAACTTGCGTTGGTAAGACAGTTGGTTCTTGGTGTGAGCCGTCGTAGTTCGGGATGAAGTTAACGGTATCTTTGTCGATATCGGCGAGCATCTCTTCGGCCAGGGCGGTGAGGCGGGCTTCGGTGTAGCGCATGGCCGCGGCGCTGTCGCCATCCATACTGCCAAAGTTACCTTGGCCATTTACTAATTGGTGACGCATAGCAAAATCTTGGGCCATGCGAACCATGGAATCGTAAATGGCAGCGTCGCCGTGGGGGTGGTATTTGGCCATCACCTCACCCACCACGTGCGCGGATTTGCGAAAACGCGCGGTGTGGCGCAGGCCCAAATTGCCCATAGCATAGAGGATGCGGCGGTGCACGGGCTTGAGGCCGTCGCGTACATCGGGGAGCGCGCGCGAAATAATAACGCTCATGGCGTATTCCAAATATGATTGTTTCACTTCGTCCACAATCGGGGTGGGAGTAAGGCGGCCGATGTTGTTTTTAATAAGAGGAAGTTGTTCGGACATAGGATTTATTTATGTGATTTGATTTGTCATTCCGAATCCCCCGTCACAGGGGGTGAGGAATCTCTGTCCAATCGTTGTCATTCCGACCGTAGTGGAGGAATCTCGCCAACAATCGCGAGATCCCTCGGCTGCGCTCGGGATGACAATTGACAATTATTATTTATTTGTAGTGGTCGCTGTACTTGTTGTGTGCTCGGCCTGTGCCGTAACTGAAGCGGCGTTTAATTTATTCATTACATCTTTAATTTGTTCTAGGGCGGCCCCGTGGTCGGCAGCCTGTTCTTTTTGTTTGGCAAAAATATCACCCCACTCTTGTTTGGTTTTGCTCGCCAAGGCAACTTCCGGCGCTTTGTTCCACTGCAGTCCGGAAATTTGTACAGTGACTGACCATCCCCAGAGCGCGAAAATTATTACGGAAAAACTAATTACTCCAATCCACATTAATCGGCGAGCGTGGCGTTCGCGCTCAGTTTCTTTAAAAATAGGGAGCTCTGGGGTAGCCTCTATTGGAGTCTCCGGCGCTTCTTTTTTATGGCTCATTCGTTTCTTTTTTTGAGGCATACCACACAAAATGACAAAATCCAAATGACAAATGTCAAATCAAATCCAAAATCCCAATTCTAGAATTTGATATTTGAGCTTGATTTGACGTTTGAAATTTGTCATTTGATATTAAACTTTAGCTTTAATTTTTTTTACAGCACATAAAAGCTGTTTCTAAGTTTTTTCTAATATAATTAGCCGTGTTTCTTCCTGCGGCAAATCTTTCTTTTTAATAATAATTTTTTTATCGGTCGTGTCCGGTTTAATTCCCAGCTCTTTAATAAAATCATTCACGGGTTTGGCATTCGGGTCGGTGTCGCAATTGTAGGCAATGGGGATGACGATACGCGGTTCAAGGGTAGTCACAATCGCGGCGGCGTCTTCCGCGTTTAAATAATCGTTCGTGCCGCCCACCGGTACAATGAGGATATCCACGTGGCCTAATTTTTCTAAATCCTCCACGGCGGGTTTTTTAGTCAGCCTCCCTAAGTGCGCCACGGCCAAACTTTCGGCGTTGATTTTAAACATAACCGTGCCTTCGCTGGTGGGCCAGGTGGTAATCATGGCTTCTTTTAGTTCCACTTCGCCGAGCGTGGAGAGCACAAACGGACTTTGCGAGAGCGTGGCGGCATTGTCTTCGCCCTTGGAGAACAAGGCGATAGTGGGGGAGAAACTGCGCGGAAACTCTCCCTTACTAGGTTTGTAGGCGTCAATCAGGACGGTAACATCTTCATCTTGGAATTTGGTTTGGAGTTTAACGCAGGTTTGGCCGAGCCAGGATAAATGCATACAAGAGTAAAAAGTTTGTAAAGTTATAAAGTTTATAAAGGAAGACAGGACAAGTAACTTTATAAACTTTGAACTTTTCGCCTTTATAAACTCCAACTATTTTACCATAATTTGCCTGGGGTGGCAAGTCCGGCAGAGAGCCTTGACCCGCCCTTATTTTTATGCTAGTCTTGGGCTAACCGGACATATCCGGAGGAGGTGAACCATGTACAAGCGAATAGTCCTTCCAGGTAAAATGGGGTCGGCGGGCGGGATCTCTGACGGGCTTTCACTCATGCTCGTGCCCTGTGGGCGGGCCTTCTGGGTCCACCACAACCTCAATGTGCTGGGATGGAACAGGGCGTGGGCGCCACCGCTCGTCCTCACGCAGAGCCAGGTGCCAGAGGAGTGGCTCGCCAAGGGCGCTTCGGTCTTGTGGGCTGACCAGGTGACACTCGACGAATGCAACTATTTCTCCAACACCCAACTCGGTGACGGCAGCTACCTCGTCCTGTTCACGCACAACCACGGGAGCGGTTCTGATCGCGTGCACAAGATCGATCTGTTTGTCTCGCCGGGGCTCCCAGAGGTCGAACAGACCGAGCCTTGATCCCGCTCTTCCAATCGGCCAAGGAGGCAGGCATGGCCCGCGCACCGCCGTAAGGCATGCCGACGAAGAACAGAACCACCTTCCGACGCATCATATATATAGTTCGCTGTATGTATGGTGCGAGGGTGGTTTTTTGTTTTGCCAGGATTCAGACAGATTTTGTGGATCTGCCTGCGGGCAGGGATTACACGGACTGCGACGGAAGATTGCGAAGTATTGACAACGTAAAGACAGTGTAATACACTAGTAATGTTACTCATAAGTGTTATATTCTATGTCTCATACCATCCAAGTTCGTGTTAACCCTAAAACCAAGCGCGCGGTAGGTAAGATTTTTGCGGAGCTCGGCCTGGACATGAGCACGGGGATTAAAATTTATTTTTCCCAGGTGCTTAAAACAGGCGGCGTGCCGTTTCCTTTATTAACTGAAAACGGGTTTACTCCGGAACAGGAAAACAAACTTTTGGCTATCGCGCGGCAAACCGAAGCCGACTATGCGAGCGGCAAGTTAAAAGCGTATTCATCGCTAGCAGAAATGAGAAAAGATATTTTGTCGCGCTAAGGTATGAGATTAATTATCTTGCCGTCAAAACAATTCAAACGCCAATACAGACGCCTGCAAGTTTCCGGAAATGTTAGATTGATACATAAGCTTGATGCGATGATTGAGGCGCTGGCTTGTGGCGAGAAGCTCCCGGAAAGCGCCCGAAGCCACAAACTTTTGGGCAATCTCAATAAATATGTAGAATGTCATGTTGAGCCGGACTGGTTATTGATTTATCAAGTTTACGAAGAAAATCTCATACTGGAACTTTTTGCCACCGGCACACACGCTACCCTGTTTGGATAGGAGGGGTGTTGACATTTTCCACCTGTTAAGGTATACTATCGGCACAATCAATTTTTCAAGCTTTTCCGCATTTAAGAGAAAAGCCCTCGTCGCCTTTTACGGCCTACGGGTTAAAGAAAAATTTTTGTTTTTTATGACAACTTCTAACAATAAAGACATTGTCAAAGCCGGCAGTTTTAAAACATTATTCCAGCTTCAGGCCATGGACGTGCCTAAGCCCGGGGACGTGATTAAAGGCAAAGTGATCTCCGTGGATAAAGGCGAGATCCATATTGATATTGAAGGCATGACGACCGGCGTGGTGCGCGGAGAGGAATTGTTTGCCGAATCCAGCGAGTACGGACATTTAAAAGTGGGAGATGTTGTGGAAGCCACTTTGGTGGAATTGGAAAACGAAAACGGCGAAATGGAATTGTCGTTCCGCATTGCCGGATTTAAGCGCGCCTGGGAAAACATGAAGAAATTCCTTAAAGACGGACTTACCTTAAAAGCTAAAATTACCGGCGCGAATAAAGGCGGACTCATGATTCAGGTGGAAGCCTTGGCCGCGTTTATGCCGGTGTCACAATTATCTCCGGATAATTACCCGCGTGTGGCCGGCGGCGACAAGAATCGCATTTTTGAAAAGTTGCGCGAAATGGTGGGCAAGGAAATGGAGGTAAAAGTGATTGACGTTAATGAGATGGAAGAAAAATTAATTGTGTCCGAGCGCGCCGTGTGGGAAGATTCCCAAAAGGCGGTGCTGGACGCCTATAAAATTGGCGATGTGGTAGAGGGCGAAGTGTCCGCGCTTACTTCGTTTGGCGCGTTTATTCGCTTTGGCGAAGGACTGGAAGGCCTGGTGCATATTTCGGAAATTGCTTGGCAGAGAATTGACCACCCCAAGGATGTTTTAAAAGTTGGCCAAAAGGTAAAAGCGCAAATTATTCAGCTGGATCATTCTAAAATTTATCTCTCCATTAAGCGCACGATTGATGACCCGTGGAAAAGCGTGAAGGAGAAATATAAGGTAGGGGAGACGGTGAAAGGCAAGGTGCTTAAAATTGAATCATTCGGCCTGATGATTGGGCTGGATAAAGATATTCATGGGCTGGCTCACATTTCTGAATTATCCGATGAGCCGATTGCCAACTTGGCGGATAAATTTAAGCCTGGCCAGGAACTGGAATTGGAAATTGTGTCCTTGGAACCAGCCGAGCACCGCTTGGGGCTTAAACTGGCGGGCGTTAAAGGCCGGAGCGGCCGGCGCAGCGAGGCCAAAGAAAAAATGGCTAAAGACGAGGGCAAGAAACTCCTTAAAGATGAAACTTTTGTAGGCGAGGAAAGGAAGCCGGAAGAGGTAAAAGAGTAAAAATATTAAACAGATATTAAGAAAATATTAAACGAATATTATGAGAAATTTTCTTAAAAATTTTATCTTCATTTTTCTCTGCCTATTTTTAATTGCCGGAGTTATTAGCATGGTTCGCGGCGGCGCTACCACTAAGCCCGAGGTGATTGGCGTTGGCAAACTGGTGGAAGAAATTAATGCCGGAGCCGTGAAGCAAATTGTGGTACAGGGGGATATGCTCCAGGTAACGCTGAAAGACGACAAAGCCAAGCCCCAGCAAGTGAAAAAAGAAATGCAAGAATCGTTTGGCGACATTATGAAAAATTACGGGGTGAGTGATGACGCCCGTAAACAACTCCAGGTAGAAGTAAAAGACGAAAGCTCGTGGAAGTACTGGCTGATTAATTTGCTCCCGAGCATTTTGCCGCTCATTTTGTTCGTGGTCATCATCTACTTTATGAGCCGCGGGGTGCAGGGCATGAATAACAAGGCCATGGGGTTTGGGCAGAGCAACCCGCGCCAGGTAAAGCCGGAAGATAATAAAGATAAAAAAACCTTTACGGACGTAGCGGGCGCTAAAGAGGCTAAAGAAGAATTAGTGGAAGTGGTGGACTTCCTCAAGGACCAAAAAAAGTTTACCGACATGGGCGCGAAGATTCCCAAAGGAGTTTTGCTCACCGGTTCTCCCGGGACGGGCAAGACACTCCTCGCGAAAGCCGTGGCCGGGGAAGCCAACGTGCCGTTTTTCCACATGAGCGGATCGGAATTTGTGGAAATGTTTGTGGGTGTTGGGGCCAGCCGCGTGCGTGATTTATTTAGCAAGGCTAAAAAAGCCGCCCCGGCCATTGTGTTTATAGATGAAATTGATGCCGTGGGTCGACGCCGCGGGGCGGGCATGGGCGGCGGGCACGATGAGCGCGAACAAACCTTAAACCAAATTCTGGTGGAGATGGACGGGTTTGAAACTAACCTCGGCGTGATTGTGATGGCCGCCACGAATCGGCCGGATGTTTTGGATCCGGCTTTGCTCCGACCAGGACGTTTTGATCGGCGAGTTGTCATCGATCTTCCGGACATTAAAGACCGCGAAGAAATTTTACATATTCACGCCCGTAATAAAAAATTGGCTACCGGAGTAAGTCTGCGCAATATTGCCGAGCGCACGCCCGGTTTTTCCGGCGCGGATTTAGCCAACCTCTTAAATGAAGCCGCCATTCTCACGGTGCGCCGCACTTTGCCGGAAATTGGCGAGCCAGAAGTTTTGGAAAGCATTGAAAAAGTACTCTTAGGGCCAGAGCGCAAGAGCCGCATTATTTCCGAGCATGAGAAAAAAGTTACGGCATATCACGAAGCCGGCCACGCCGTGGTGGGGTATGTGTTGCCGCACGGCGACCCGGTGCGCAAAGTCTCCATTATATCGCGCGGCCAGGCCGGCGGCTACACTCTTAAGATGCCGGATTATGACCGCCACTATCATACTTTGGCCCAGTTTAAAGATGAACTGGCCATGTCCCTGGGCGGTTACGTGGCCGAAAAATTATTTTTTGGCGACGCGTATGTGTCTACCGGCCCATCCAGCGATCTTAAAAACGCCACGCATATTGCCCACAACATGATTACGCGCTATGGCATGAGCGATACGCTTGGCCCGCGCACCTTTGGCGAACAGGAAGACCTGGTATTTATGGGCGGGCGCACCGGCGAAGAGCGCGACTTTAGCGACAAGACTGCCGAGGTGATTGACGCGGAAATTAAGCGGCTCATGGTAGAAGCGGAAGCGACAGCCAAGAAGACAATTGAGGCGAATCGTGCTACACTAGAAAAGATGGTGGCGGTACTCCTCCAAAAAGAAACCCTGGAGCAAAGCGAAATTGAGGCCATTATGGGCCGGCCGCAGAAAAAGGCCGTTAGCGGCGCCCCAGGCGTTGTAGTACAAGAATAATTTTAACTTATAATCATATGTCAGGCAGAGAAACAGCGGCTATCAATATTCCAGAAATTAGACGCGAGCTTTTTCTGAGAGGACTTCGTGAGCTTAAAACCATGCCGGCGAAAGATGCGGCGCAGTGGCTGGCGCGGAACGGGTTTACCCGTCAAGACATGCTTGACCCTAAAATGAATTTCGCAGGCACTTTAAAGTCAGCTCTCGGGAGCAAAGAAGGGGCGGAAGTCATTAGTCAGCTAAGCAGTATTGAGTCGGAAAATAAAGCCGCCGCCTAGAATTCAAAAATCCCTTGCCGAATTGGCGAGGGATTTTTAATTCCACTTGAATCTATCTTTTAAGACAAACTCAAGTGGATGACGGAGCTATAAAAAAATAAGATAAATTATGAGTCCCGCATCCACCCTGCTTACGCAGTCTGTGTGGGCAGTCCCCGCGAGGCTCCGTCAGACTCGTGGGAGGCTGGTTAGCGCGCTGGTTCGACGATGCGGAATCCAATCCGTTCGTTAGCAGCCCGTCCGGCTTTGGTCGTGTTTGGCAACATTGGCTTAGTACTGCCAAAACCAGCCATCATCAGTCGCCCGGACGGTACTCCCATTATTTCCACCAGATATTGCCCAACTGTTTGGGCGCGCTTTAGTGAGAGACCGAGGTTTTTGCCGGCATTACCCCGATTGTTAGTGTGCCCTTCAATGCACACAAGGCTTATGTCTTGCCTGGCGATAAGCGCATTGGCGACCGCGCCGAGCACCGGAAAGCTCCGGGGCAGGATGGTTTCTTTGCCTCGCGCGAACCTGATCGGCGAGAGCGTCATGATCATTCCGGCCCTGATTTCTACCAGTCCCGGACAGCCATTCTTGCTAGGGTCCGGGTCGGGCGCGCCACGCTGGTCGGGGCAAGCGTCTAAGTGGTCGAGCACCGTGTCTTCATCGCGGTCGCGAATCGGACACCCCCGGTATTCGGGGCGCTTATCGGGGTGGGGTCCGGCTGGAACAGTTTTACATTCGTCAGCTTCGTTCCCGATGCCGTCGCCGTCGCTGTCCGGGTTGGGCGGCGGCTTCGGCACCGCCTCACGCAGGGGCGGAGCCGGAATCGCGGCCGTCTTTTGCGTGTCGGCGATTAACCGTTCCATGTCCGCGATCTTGGTTTCCACTTCGTCGCGGTTCGGTGCCTTGGGCGCTCTCCGGATGTACGTCCGGTAGAAGCGCAGGGCTTCCAGGTGCTTCCCGGCGAGTCGGAACGACTGCGCGATGTTGTAGAGGAGCACCGGATCGTCCTTGATCTCGTAGGCCTGCTGGAAGGCCACGATTGCCTCGTTGTACTTGCCTTGGTCGAATAGGCTGGTGCCGCGCTTGTAGTGCTCGCGGGCGGCCGAGGCCTCGTACTGGATGGGCTGGCCGAAGGCGAGCGAAGAGAAGACGACGAGGGCGGTGGCGAGAGCGATGGCGATGTGGCGCATGAAATCCTCCTTGGTCCAAGTTGGACACTTTACCCTACAATATTTTGGCCAGTTTGTCAAGGTTGTGCTATACTGTAAGCAGGGTTAACTCATAGCCAATCTCATCAACTGTCATTCTGACCCCGCACTTGCGGGGGAAGAATCTCTGTCCAATTGGTCAAATAACGACCGACAGAGATCCTTCACTGCGTTCAGGATGACAGGCCAAAAATAAACCTAATTTTTTAATTATGCATGAACCAACCTATCGCGCGGCTGTGGGCCACGCCTGGAAATTAACTTGGCACCATAAAAGCTTATGGGTGCTTGGGCTCTTATCGATTTTTTTAGGGCAGTTTGGACTAGCTAATTTTATTGGGCAATTGGCGAGCAAGATATTTTTTGCGGACAGCTCGTGGTGGCCGGCTTCCTGGGGGGCGGTGCATATTGCCAGTCCGGATCAATTTGTATGGTTTAGCTGGCTGGCCTTTATAACGGCAGCCCTTACCATGTTTGTGGTGGCGGCGGCCGCCTGCGCCGAAGGGGCGCTGATTGCTACGGCGGTGCATTATTTTAACGTGCGCACGGTGTTAAGCATTCACAATGCGTGGCGGCAGGGAGTGAAACATTTTTGGCGAATACTAGCGGTGAATGTGCTAGAAAAATTATCGCTGGCCGTTATTTTAGCAGTGCTGTTAGAACTGATAACTTTTTTTTCCGGAGCGAGCGTGTGGTGGTTTGGTTTTGGAGTGCTTTTGATTGCCGTTTGTTTGTTCGCGGCGCTGGCAATTTCTACCGTGGCCATTTTTACCTTAGGTTATGTTATGGTTGACAACCAGGGGTTAATTGATGCCCTGGCCGAAGCGTGGCGTCTGTTTTGCCGCCATATTTTTGTTTCTTTAGAATTGAGCCTGATGCTGTTAGTTTGCAATGCCCTGGTGTTCGCGGCGCTTTGGCTCGGGTCATTCCTCGTGCTCATTCCCTCATTTTTTATTTCCCTGGCGGCGGGCTTTACCGGGTATTTGACGCTTTTATCTATTTCGGTGGTAGCATATGTGTTTTTGTTTGTGCTCGTGGTCGCTTGGCTCGGCGCGATTTTTAACGCCTTTACTACCAGCGCCTGGATGTATTTGTTTATGCATATGTACCATGAGGGGTTGGGGAGCCGATTGAAACATTGGGCGGGGAAAGTATTAAAGCGAACGTAATTCTCTCGATTGACCTTTAAATTTCGATATTTGAATTTAGGATTTTTTACTAGTTATGTCCAATTTTCAGTCAATTAATGATCTGATTCCCTCTGGCGGCAAGCCGCTCGACAATGCTCGAGGCGGGGCGGTTGCTGTTAAAAAAGGCCAGGCCACGCCAACGCAAAGCGTCAGCCAGGCCTTTAGCCATAAGATGGAAGAAATTACCTTAAAAGAAAAAGAAGCCCTGGTGGCGGCGCAAGCGCAAAAATTTGGCATTCCGCACATTGATTTAAGCGCGTTTCCGGTTTCCGCCGAAGCGCTGCGCGCTGTGCCCGAGGAATTGGCGCGAGCAAAGAGCCTGGTGTGTTTTTATTTTACGCCGGAAGAAATGCGCCTTGGCGTGGTTGCCCCAAGCGCAGAGCTGGATGAAGATTTGTATCAGCTGGGTGAAAAGTTTCACGCCAAGATTGCGCCCTATATTATTTCTCCCCACAGTTTGGAGCGGGTTTTAAAATTGTACGCTAATTTGCCCATTGTGAAGCCGGTAACCAAAGACATTGTCATTACTGATGAAAATCTGGAACAATTTTCGGCCGGAGTAAGCTCAATTCAGAGTTTGCAGGAATCATTTAAAAATGTCTCTATTACCGATATTTTAACCTTGCTTATAGCCTCAGCGCTTAAAGTCAATGCCACCGATATCCACGTGGAAGCCGAGTCGGACGATATCGCCGTTCGCTACCGCATTGATGGCATCCTCCAGGACGTAGCGCGTTTAGCCAAAGGAGAATGGAAAAAATTTGTGTCACGCATCAAACTCCTCGCGGCTTTAAAAATTAACGTGATTGACCGCCCGCAGGACGGCCGCGTCAGTCTGCAGCTCTCGGCCGGGAGCCTGGACGTGCGCGTGTCCACCCTCCCCACCATCCATGGCGAGAGCGTGGTAATGCGTATTTTGCATAGTGGCAGTAAAGGCGTAAATTTTGACGAGCTGGGTCTACGCGGCAGCGTGGCCGAAGAATTAAGGCGGGAAATTTTACGCCCCAATGGCATGATTATTACGACCGGTCCAACGGGTAGCGGTAAAACCACCACGATGTATGCTATCCTTAAGGAGTTGAATAAGCCAGGCGTTAAAATCATTACCCTGGAAGACCCGATTGAAATTAAAATGGACGGCATTAACCAAAGCCAGGTGGATGTGAGTCATGATTATAGTTTTGCCAAGGGCCTGCGCAGTATTTTGCGGCAAGACCCGGACATTTGTATGGTTGGTGAAATCAGAGACCTTGAAACCGCGGAAATTGCCATTCAGTCGGCCCTTACCGGGCACCTCATGCTTTCAACTATCCACACTAACAGCGCGGCTGGAGCGATTCCACGGTTTTTATCCATGGGGGTTAAGCCTTTTTTGTTAGCCCCGGCTTTAAACGCGGTTATTGGCCAGCGCTTGGTGCGGCGCGTCTGTGAAGAATGCAAAACCGAAGACACCTTGAGCGCGGAGGAGTTAGCCAAAGCCAAGGAAATTCTGGGAGCGTTGCCGGAAAAAGAAAAATTTTCGGCCGACATCAACAACCTGCATTTTTATAAGGGCAAGGGCTGCGATGCCTGCAGCGGCCTGGGCTACAAGGGCCGCATTAGCATTTACGAAATTTTTCACATGACCAAAGAGATTGAAGAAGTGATTTTGAGCGCCAAGGTTTCGGAGTATACCATTCAAGAATTGGCCATAAAACAAGGAATGATCACGATGGCGCAGGACGGACTCCTCAAAGCGCTAGATAAGATAACGACGGTAAAAGAAGTGTTTAGAGTGGCGGAGTAACACTCTACCGTTTGTCATCCTGAGCGTAGCGAAGGATCTCTGTCTTGTTCAATTGTTAAATTGCTGTATTGTTGGTGATTGGTAGAGAGATCCTTCAGTCGCTGCGACGCTTCTTCAGGATGACAAACGAACACTGGGAATTCTGAGATTTTTGTGTTATACTAATAACAAGTCACCCAACAACCAATAACTCCACATATGATCACCTATCGCCTGGCCACCCAGCCGCCCTTGGAGCCATCGGTCAAGTTTTATAAAATTATCGCAGTATCTTTTTTGGCCATCACGATTGTTCTTTTGGCCTTGGTCATTTTTATGACTTCTAAAAAAGCTACCATTACTATTGTGGCTAAAAATGATACCAAGAACGTGTCTTTGGCAGTTGGGGTGGGCGCTAAAGTTACCGAGGCCACGAGTATTGGCGGCACGGTAGCTTCTCAAATTTTTCCCTGGGCCGAGGATTTTCACCCCACGGGCAACAAAATGGTTGACGCCGTGGCTACGGGGGCGGTCGTGATTTACAATAAAACCAATAGCCCCCAGCCTTTGGTTAAAACCACGCGGGTGCTTACGCCGGCCGGAATCTTATTCCGATTATCCGAAGGCGTAACGGTTCCAGCCAGCGGGCAAGTGACGGCGCGCGTGTACGCGGATCAAAAAGGCGCGGCTTATAATATCAGTCCGAGCAGGTTTACCATTCCCGGCCTGGACGCGAGCAAACAAAAAGTTATTTATGCCGAAAGTAGCGCGCCCATGAGCGGCGGCGTGGCCACACTCGGCATTTTAAGCGCCGAGGATATTAAGAGCGCGGAATTGGCTTATAAACAAAAGGCGCAAGAGGCATTTCTTAAAAATTTAACGCCCACTAATGATGCCGGGCAGGCGCAAATTGTTACCGTAGTTGATACTCACGCCAAAGCTAACCACAAAGCGGGGGATGAAGTAACGGTTTTTACCGTGAGTGGTACGAGTACCGTTGTGGTGGTGCGCTACGCTAAAGCCGATTTGACGACGCTGGTTAATAAACAAATTACCGACAAAGTTAACGCGTCGGCCGAGCGGTTTGTAGCTACCGGCAGCAACGCTCCAGAGGTAAGCGTCGCTAGCTTTGACGCCAAGGCCGGCACGGCCTCACTTAATGTTCACCAAAATGTTTCTGTAACTTTGGACGCGAACGTGGACGCGCTGTCGCCGGATCATTTTGCTGGTAAAAAGAAAGCCGATATTGAACGTTATATTTTAGGGCTGGACCACGTGGCTCAGGTGGACGTGAAATTCTTTCCGTCTTGGATGTTTAGCGCGCCCAGCGTGCCGGACAGGATAAAGGTGATAGTGAAAAACGTACAGTAAGAGTTTGTAAAGTTATCAAGTTATAAAGTTTGTAAAGTTACGACGAACAAGTTACGACGAACGCTTGACAGCCAACGTATTATTTTGTATAGTAGAAACGTTACGGTTGACGCGAGACTACCAACCTCGCTGTGGAAAAATCTATTATAAATTGAGTTAAACTTCGGGTGGAACCGTCCTTCGTCCCGCATTGCGGGACTACGGACGGCAGGCCGTCTTGGCTTGCTGTCAAATTAGGACCCCGATATGCCTTTGTTTGGTGTGTCGGGGTATTTTTTTACACGGATTACGCGGACTGCCATTTACCAATCTACTAATAAACTAATCAACATTTACTATGGACAAAGAACACTTAAACAATTTACGCCACTCCTGCGCCCATCTCCTCGCCGCCGCCGTGCGGAGTATTTGGCCGTCTGCCCAAAATGCCATTGGCCCCTCAATTGACGATGGGTTTTACCAGGATTTTGACATGGGAGAGGTAAAGATTTCTGAGGCGGATTTTGAGACCATAGAAGATAAAATGCGGGGGATTTTAAAGACCTGGGATGATTTTAGCATCCACGAGGTGCCGGTGGAGCAAGCGAAAAAGGATTTCGCGTGGAATGCGTATAAGTCTGAATTGATTGATGAATTTGCCACAGCCGGCAAAATGATTACCGAAACCAGGCAGGGTGATTTTTTGGATTTATGCAAAGGCGGCCATTTGGAAAAACCAAAAGATGAGATTAAGCACTTTAAACTTCTTTCCGTGGCCGGGGCCTACTGGCGGGGAAATGAGAAAAATAAAATGTTGACCAGAATTTATGGCACCTGTTTTTTTTCCAAGCAGGAATTGTATGATTATTTGCAGATGATGGAAGAGGCCAAAAAGCGCGACCACCGCAAATTGGGCAAAGAACTGGGATTATTTGTTACGTCTGATTTAGTTGGCCCGGGGATGCCTTTATATACTCCCAAAGGCACGATTGTTCGGGCTGAAATTATAAATTATTCGCGCGAGCTGAATACCAAGATTGGGTTTGAGGAGGTTCACACCCCCAATATTAATAAAGCGGAATTGTTTAAAATGTCCGGCCACTACGACAAATACAAAGATGACATGCTGATGGTGAAATCACATTATTCGGATGAGGAATATTACCTTAAGCCCATGAACTGCCCCCAGCACACGCAGATTTACGCCTCGCAGATGAGAAGCTACCGGGATTTGCCGATTCGTTTTTCCGATTTTGCCAACTTGTACCGCGATGAGCGTCCCGGGGAATTATCCGGCCTGACGCGCCTGCGCTGTTTTTGCCAGGATGACGGCCATGCTTTTTGCCGCGAGGATCAATTGGAACAGGAATTTGGCAATGTGCTTAGGGTGATTAAAGAGGCTCTTGCCACTTACGGACTTATCTATTGGATTAGACTGTCGCTTCGCGATCCGGCTCAGATGGATAAATTTTTGGGCGATGATGCCACCTGGGAAAAGGCCGAAGCAACACTTCGCAAGCTCATGTCACAGAATAATATTACCTGTAAAGAAGCGATTGGTGATGCCGCTTTTTATGGCCCTAAAATGGATATTGTGGCCACGGATTCCTTGGGGCGCGAATGGCAAATTTCTACCATCCAATTGGATATGCAGATGCCCGGCCGATTTGGTTTAACCTATACTGATGCGGATGGCACGGAAAAGACGCCTGTGATGATCCACCGCGCGCTGGTTGGCTCGCCCGAGCGATTTATGGCTATTTTGATTGAACATTACGCCGGAGCCTTCCCCGTATGGCTCTCGCCGGTACAAGTTATGCTGGCGGCCGTGTCCGAAAAGCACGCGGACGGAGCGCGTAAACTGGCCGAAGAATTTAAACTAGCTGGCATTAGAGTTGAAGTAGACGATGCCAATGAGTCCATTGGTAAAAAAGTGCGTAATGCCGCCAAGCAAAAAATCCCCTATATTGTGGTAGTGGGGGATAGGGAACTAGAAGGTGGGGAGTGGACAGTGCGCGTCCGCGGGCAGGAAGAACAAATTAAGATGAGTAAAAATGAATTTGTGGAAAAGGTTAAAAAGGAAATTACCGAACGAAGTTAACATAAAACCCCCCTGCCAATTTGGCAAGGGGGTTTCTCAAGAAGCTAACTTATCCAATCCTTTAATCTATCCTTCCATTCCCGTCTGGGTATCTTAATTGTTTCGTCGTCAACCCTTTCGCGGTCAGCAGCTTGTTCTCCCGCCACTACAGCAGCTCTGATTTTATCAGTAGACTTTTTAGATTCAACCCCCCTTTTAATGGCTTCTAAATTAGTAGATTCAGGAGGCATAAAAACCTCTTGGTGGTGAGAGTGACCTTCCATACTATTTTAAATTAAGAGTAACCATGTTAAGCGGCTGTCTGTTTGCGCCGTAGTTGCACCGGCTTTTCTGATTCGGAGCGAAGGTCTTTAATTTCGCTTTCCTTTAGCGGCTCACTGCCTTGATCATTTTCAATGCCTTCTTCTTCCAAAAGACCCTCGATTTTTAGCTCTCGCCCGACATCTCTGTTTTGATCCACCGACCTGCCTCTTTTAAATGATTAAGGCACCAATGACTCAAAATTAATGGGTTGACTTTCCATATATTTTGCTAAAGTTAGCTAAATTATGTATATAGTATAGCATAAAATAACCTATTTGTCAACCCCCCGCCTTTTGCAAGAGGCCAGGCAAGCCTTTTTTGTTTAATTGACGCAGGAACACATCACCGCTAGAATACTAGGCATGACACAACGACTTCCAAAATTAGTTGCACTGCTTGGCCCTACGGCTTCGGGTAAAACCGATTTGGCCTTGGCTTTTGCCAAGAAATTCAACGGCGAAATTATTTCCGCGGATTCTAGGCAGGTGTTTAAAAAAATGGACATTGGTACGGCGAAGCCAAAGGGTGAATGGGAAATGGTGAATGGACGAAAGTCGTACATTGTTGAAGGCATTCCGCATTATGGCATGGATATTGTTGACCCGGGGCAGGCAGTGAGTGTGGCGGATTTTAAAAAATTGGCGCTTGAGGCCGCGAGAGACATTGCCGCTCGCGGTAAAATTCCTTTTTTAGTCGGCGGCACGGGGTTGTATATTTGGGCGGTGGTGGATAATTTGGATTTCCCTAAAATTACGCCGAATAAAAAATTACGCCGCAGTTTGGAGAAAAAATCCCTGTCTGATTTGCAAGCCCTCTTAAACACGCTCGATCCAACGGCCGCCGCCGTGGTAGACGTGAAAAATCCGCGACGTTTGATGCGGGCGCTTGAAGTAGCGATTTTGAGCGGTGAATCATTTGTTAAACAGCGACGAATAGGTCGGCCGATTTTTGACGCGCTTCAAATTGGCATTGCGTGGAATCAATCCGTTTTGCAACAACGTTGGGAGCATCGTGTGGATGAGCAAATGGCGCGCGGGCTGGTGGGAGAAACACAGGCTCTGGTAAAACAACG
The DNA here is from genome assembly GCA_023246725.1 of Candidatus Magasanikiibacteriota bacterium. GTDB lineage: Bacteria > Patescibacteriota > Patescibacteriia > Magasanikbacterales > GWA2-37-8 > SICD01. Next base: position 34,484 of record JAHFHV010000001.1, read on the forward strand.
CTACTCCGGGAATTTGCCAAGCATGAGCAGTATTGGATACAAGCAAATTGGGAGTTACCTGCGCGGGGAGTGTACTTTGCCGGAAGCGATTGCTTTAATTAAAATCGAGACGCGGCGGTATGCCAAGCGGCAAGTGACTTGGTTTAAGCGGGATAAACGTATCCAGTGGATTGCAGGCGATGATATAACAGTAGCCGAAGGATTGGTAAAGGATTTTCTCATACCGTAGAGACCGGTCGCGACCGGTCCACGCATGTTTGATTGTTGTTCATTCCGTTAGAAGAGAAACTTCCTCGCCCATAAAGTCCATGGTTTTGCCGGTAACGGTGTCATCGGCGGTGACATGGACTTTGGAAATAAGCGTATTTTGCGTGGGGTTGTCTTTATTGAGCACAATCGTAAACGGAAGCGCCAGCGTATCCACGCTCACTGGCATGTCCGGAATGTGCCAGGTAAGTTTCTGCGTCTTGGCGTCATAGGCAACGCTTCCCGCCGGGATTGAGGAGCTTACATAGGATAAAGCCACGTCGCCAAACACGTCAGCCGACAGGGAAATATTCTTGAGCGCGTGGAATGAATTGGCCAGCACCCAATGCCCAGCAAATTGTTTTTTACCGGCCCCGTTTATCAAGCGCTCGGTTTTTTCGCTAAAAACAAGATCGGAATTGAGCGTAATGGCAAGACGATTGCTCTCCAAGGTTTGTTTAGCGCCGTTGTCATCAGCAAAATCAACCGCGGCTCTGGCCATAATGGCGCTTGCCGTCAGCGCCGACAGGTCAAAATTCTTGCCATCTTTAATTGGTAATCGTACATCCACCGAAATTTCCTCTCCGGGTTTTACTTTGGCCAGTTCGGGAATGGTTTGGCTATTCCACGTAATGCTCCCGCGGCGCATTGTGTCCGAAAGTTTTTTGCCAAACACATCAGCATTGTACGGTTCGTTCAGCTCGCTCCAATTTAGCACGCTCTGGTTTTTATCATTAGCTGGGGCGTCAAATACCAGCGTTAGGCTAGCATTTTTAAGATTGTGGTCAGTGTTATTTTTAAGGCGGACCGTGGCGTTTAAGGTGTCGCCGGGCTGGGCGTCAAAATTACCGAGCGTGCCATTAATTGCCAGATTAAAGTCTAAATTATTTTTTGACAAGGCGGTGATGATAGTACTGCTCGCCACAGTTAACACGCGGTCTGTGTTTGGGATCGAAAAGGCAATCAGGCCGGATAGTGAACTGGAAACCGCGGTGTTGTCTGTAAATTTTCCTACCAGCTTAAATACGGTTTGCGCCAGTGTTGACGTGGCAGTCGCGGCGCTGGCCGGGCTTACTGTCCAGCGATTTTTATTAAGCCCGGGGGTGGATGAAACGAGCGTGAAACCGCTGGGCAGCTGGGGCATGAGGAAAAGCCCGGGCAGGGCGGTTAGGCCGGTGTTTTTTACAGTAAAGACATACGCAACAGCTTGGCCAAGGCTCGCCGTGTCTGGTCCGGCTAAGGCCAGGCTTAAAGGCGAGGTGGCCAAAGTAATAGCTAAAGTAGCGGCGGTTTGCAATTCGGATTTAAAGTTAGTGGGGGAATATTTTATAAACACGCGCCAGCTTTCGCTGGCCCCCAGGGGGGCGAATTCTGCTCCAGTTAAAGTTAAGGCGCCAGAGGCGCGGGGGGCCAATGTTCCGAGCGCCCATTCATTTTGTTTGGCATTAGTAGCGAGCACAGAGCTTTTGGCGAGCACGAATCCAGCGGGGTAATTAATATTAAGTCTGACATTATTCATTGCCACCGTGTCGTTATTTTTATACTCGATAGTATAAGTAACTGGAGCTCCCAGACTAACCATGGTTGGCCCGCTAATAACCACTGCCAAAGTATCTTTAGGCGGCGCTTGATGCGCCGGAGCCAGGCGCGCGCCAATCCAAATTACGATTCCAACAACTACGGCCGCTATTAAGAGGCGCGAAAAAAACCGCCCGAAGGCCGATGATTTTTTGATGTCGATTTTTCGAACGTCAGAATCAGCGTTGTTTTTATAGAGCGACGCGAGGGTTTGATTCATTTCCGAACGCGCTGAACTGGTTTTAGCGGCAGTCATTTTTTTAGTTCTTACGGGAGTTTTGCGCCTCTCGACTACGCTCGAGGGCCGGCGTTTTTTTCCGCCCAAGGCGGATCCGCCTTGGGCGGAAGGCGGCCTAATTTCTGGTGCCGGAGTAGAAGAAAAAATCGGCGTTTCGTCTGGCATAGTGATTGTACAATTTATTAATAATAAAAATTTTAAAAAAATATATCAAATTGTCATTCTGAGTGAAACGAAGAATCTGTTTCGATTGGCCAAACAACAACCAACTAGATCCTTCGCTCTGCTCAGGATGACAGACGCTATTTTTTCATAAGTAAACTCCACACAGTATCGCGCTCCAAAGGCTGGCTAGGAATTTTTCCGCCGTTGCTCGCCGGAACCATATCGCTCCCATCCTGCCAGACCGGCCTCCAACCATCCGGAAAAATAATTTGGCTATCAAATTTGCTCTCGGAGCCGGATTGACGCCCCACGACTAATTGGTATGAAGCGGCCTGTGCACTTGTCGATCGCTCGTTTTGAAAGGCGGTAAAGGGAAGTTTATAGACGAATTCAATGCGGCTGGTTGCCCCCGGCTCCGTAATTATCCAATTTCCAAAGGCTGTCTTGCCAAACTCTTCGGTAACGCGCGTGCCGGTACGCGCCTCAATGCCGATCTCGGTTTCTTTGGCAGTTAGGGCGGCGTCGGTTACGGCCCAGGGGTCGGGAACGCGAAAGAGCGTCTCGTTTGGCCAGCTAAAACCGCTGACCGAAATAAGCGCGCTGCCTTTGGGAACATATAGGCGGAGATAATCTATATTGGCAGTACCGTACAATTTTTCGCCAAAGGCACCAGTATGCTCGCGCATAATGGTGACGGTATTGGTAATGGTGCCATTTTCTTCAACCACTGCCTGGTGGCTGATATTTTGTTTAATTTTACTATCGGATTTTTCCCCCTGGATATTGGTATTAATGGCCATGAGAAAATCTTGGTCCGCTCGCGTTGTGGGCACAGCTCCGCTCCAGCCTAAGGCAACCAAGGCGCTCTCGGCCTCTTCGTCGGTATTATAGAGCTGAATTTCTTTTTGCTCCAGCGCGTTTTCAAGCTGGTGTAAAACTCCCAGGAGCGAGCCCAGCGGGGCTTTTTGAATAGTGTCCAAAAGATTAGGCGCCAGATCAGCCAGAATTTGTTTGGGAGTATTGGCAGTTTTCTCCGGGCCGGTTTCAATAATTTTTTCTAAGATGGGGAGTGCGCTCTCGGCCGAGAGTGTGAGCGAACGGGAGTTATCGGTTAAAGGGCCAAGCACACTAAGAAGCCTTTCCAACACCGTTCCATTAATCGCAATCACCCCATCCAAGGTTACGCCGCGGCTATGGCGGTAAAACCACAGCATCTTGTCCGCGCTGGCGGGGAAGTCCGGAAACCAGTTAGCGTCCTGGAATTCCCAGCGCTTGTTGGCAAGGAGCAGAGGCGTGGGCGGTTTTACGTACGCGTTGAGCTGTCCTTGCAAATCGTAGCTGCCGCCGGGGGGCAATTTAAAGCTTAACAGCTGGCCATCTTTTACCTCAATTACGGCAAAACTGCCCATAAAGCCGCCAGTCGGTCGCAATTCGTGCTGGTTTTGGAAAACCAGCAGAAAGCGCCGCCGGCCAGTCTGCCCTAAAAATTCTTTCAGGGGCCCCGCCAGCTCTGTAATTACTTCCAGGTCGTGGCTGATCGCATTCACCACTTTTTTAACATTGGCAAAATCGGCCTGATGCTCTGCCGGCAGCACGCTGATATCCACGCGCGCTAATTTTTTCTGGGCCGCCTGGTAATGAGGCAAGGTGGCTTTGACGCCAGCCAGAATTGGTTCCAAGTGTCCAAGGAGCGTAGCGCCCGGCGCTATGTTTCCTTGGCCAAGAGACGAAAAGAGATAGGAATTTCCGAGAGCAATATCTGCGCCGGCCAGCAGTACGTTTTCTTTACTGGTAATATTGTTGCCTACTCTGGGGAGCATCGCGGCCACGGTGGCCAAAAATCCATGCTTGGTTTGCAGCAGGCTCGCGGCTTTGTTAAGCTGCTTAAGGGCAAGGTCTGTAGTTTCTTCGGCTAAGGAAATATTACCGCCTCTTAAGGCGTCGGTGGAATTTTTTAACGAAGCAAACCCGGCTAAACTTTGCGCGGTAATTTCGTTAGTATCATCTTTCAGGCTGGTAACATAACCAAAACTGGCGCGCGGCAGAATAATAACCAAGACAATAACAGCGAGCGCCCAGCGGAGTTTAAAATTTTGTTTTGTAATGAGGCGAGAAAGCAGTGTGTCATTTCGAGTCCTATGGTCCCGCGGCGAGCGGGATCCGCGATCCTTCGGGATCAGGACAATCCCCTCGTTTTCAGAAAGAGCTCTGTAATCAGTGGGATCGCCACGCCCCGCTTGAGCGGGGCTCGCGATGACAATAGCACGCTTCACCACCTTCTCTTTTTTGTCATGCCACCACTCACCGCACGCAGTTACCATTTGTTGTAAGTGTGATATTGGTTTTAAAGAATCAAACCTACTAGGACTTGCTTGGTCTTGATCTAAATCTTGATCGACACTTTGTGCAAACAATCTTTCGGGCGCACTCGGCAGTTTATGATAATAATGGTAGAGCGGATTTTGAGAATCAACGGGAGCCGCGGCGGTAACATTTTTCCACACCTCTTTTTTATGGTGGCGCATGTCAATAACATAGGGCGAGGCGGCGGACGCGTGACTAACATGGTGCACAAAAAATTTCAGCGGCGTTCTTGAAACAGGCGCTGGCGGAGGCGTCGTTGAAGTTGGAGCGCTGGGAAGGACAACAACAGGGCAAGTGGCTTTATTGTGGCCAGCTTTTTTACAGCTGCCGCAGCGGCGCAGTTGGCGAGAGGGTGATTCTTTGGACATGAAAAACAAACAATGGGAATGGAAAATTCTCATTCTTTATTATACACTACTTATGCACAATTCCCAAGCCTTGTTTTAGTGTTGCCATTTCTAGGCGCGGGGAGTATTATTATAGCGGTAGCGGTGTTAGATATTGCGAAGATATTAAGAGAATATTAAAAAAATATTATGTTATATTTAAGCGAGCTTTTAAAACGCCCGATTCGCGACAGTTCGGACACCAAAGTCGGGCGGCTTGTGGATATTGTGATTAGTCCCCGGGCCGGGGAGTATCCGCCGCTCTTGTTTTTGGTTATGGAAGCAAAGCGGACTGAACAGCGGATTTTTATTTCGTATGCCTATGTGGCTAATGTAAGCCGCGAAGAAATTGCCTTAAAACATTTGTTTAAAACCATTCCCGAAGGCGCTCCAGCCGACGGAGCGGTGTGGTTGTGCCGCGATATTTTGGACGAACAGATTGTGGATGTGGAAGGCGCGCGGGTGGTACGCGTCAACGACTTGCGTCTGGGGACTTTTGAAAATCAATTATGCGTGCTGGGGATTGACGTGAGTTTTAAAGGGCTCCTGCGCCGTCTTGGCCTCTCGGGTATGGATGTGTTTGAGATGTGGCCAGTTAATTTAATTGACTGGCGGAAAGCGCAACTCGTCAAGGGGGTATTAAAGCTGGATACGATTTTAAAAGATTTGGTAAAAATCCACCCGGCTGACCTGGCTAACATTGTGGAAGATTTGAGTTTGAAGCAAGGTGGCAAACTGGTGAGAAGTTTGGATGCCGCGGCCGCGGCGCATGTTTTGGAAGAACTGGATCCGCATATTCAAAAAACTCTGGTGCATTATTTGGGGCCGGAGCGGGCCTCCCAGATTGTAGCGCAAATGTCGGTTGATGAGACGGTTGATCTGTTAAAAATGCTGCCCAAACAAGAGGCAACGGAATTTTTGTCGTACATCCAGGGCAGCAAGCTGGCCAAGGTTAAAAAATTGATCAGTTACTCCGAAGACAGCGCCGGCGGGCTTATGACTACTGAGCACGTGGCGGCCCGGCCGGATTGGACCGTACTTCAGACCATTGACGAGGTACGCCGCTTATCGGACCGCATGCGTTCCATTGTGCATGTGTATATAACCGATGATGAGGGTTATTTTAAAGGTTCGGTGTCGCTCCGGCGCCTGCTGTTGGCGCGCCCGGGCGACGCGCTTAAAAATATTATGAAACGCCTGCCCAAACGCAACGTATTAAAAATTGATGATTCGATTAATAAAGTAATTAAAATGATGACTAAATACGATTTGTACACCGCGGCCGTTTTGGACAAAGAGCATAAACTGGTGGGAGTCGTAACGATTGACGACGTGATGCGACACCTGGTGCCAAATGCCTAAACACGAGACACAAGAAAACCAGTTGTCATTCTGAGCAAAGCGAAGAATCTCTGTCCATCATTCACTTACAATAGAGCAATTGAACGAGACAGAGATCCTTCACTGCGTTCAGGATGACAGAAAAAAAGCGTTCCGCAGTCCAAAATAAATATGCCTCAAAAATTAAAAAAACACTGGCCCCGCATCGCGCTCCTTTTGGCCGTGGTTGGGCCTGGACTCATTACCGCGGTGGCTGATAACGATGCCGGCGGCGTGGCTACCTACACGGTGGCCGCTTCTTTGTTTGGCATGGCCTCGCAGTATTTTATTATCCCCACCACCCTGCTTTTGGCGGTAACGCAAGAAATTGGCGCCCGCCTGGCGATTGTTACTGGCAAGGGGTTGGGCGGCCTTATTCGCGAACGGTTTGGAGTGAAAATCGCGGCCCTGGTCTTTCTCCTCTATTTGATTGTGAACGAAGGCGTGGTCCTGCAAAATATCAGCGGGCTTAAAGCGGCCCTCCAATTATTTAACGCGCCGTGGCAATGGGGTCTTATTATCACGTGTATTATTCTCACTATCGCCATTATCAAACTCAATTTTCGCCGTCTCCAGCGGGTTTTTTTAATCATGATTTTGTTCTACCTCGCGTATGTGGTATCGGCCTTTCTCTCGCACCCAGACTGGAGCGAAGCCTTGCAGGAGAGTTTTATTTTTCCGCGTAAAATAAATATTTGGAATATTAATTATTGGTTCACGCTTATCGCCGTCCTTGGCACCACCATTACGGCTTGGGGGCAGTTTTTTGTGAGCAGTTTTATTGTCGATAAAGGAATTCACTCTAATCAGCTTGGCGGCGAGCGGGTAGAAATTTTTGGCGGCGCGGTGATTACCAATTTTATTTCCTGGATGATCGCGCTGTCGGTTACGTACACACTCTTTGCCCACAGCATTAAAGTTACCGACGGCTTTGCCGCGGCCTTGGCCATTAAGCCGTTCGTCGGCGAATTCGCCGGCACTCTATTCGCGGCGGGCCTGTTTGGCGCGTCGCTTTTGGGCCTCACGATTGTGCCTTTGGCCACGGCCTATGTGTTTACCGAATTGTTTGGCTATGAGCGCACCTTGAACGCTAGTTTTAAAAAAGGCCGTCCGTTTTATATTTTTTTCATTCTCCAATTATTGGTTGGCCTCTTCGCGGCGCTCATTCCGTCAGTGAATTTGTTCCGCGTCACGCTCTACGCCGATTATTTAAACGGCGCCATGCTCCCGTTGATTTTTTATTTTTTAATCACGTTCTCGGAAGACAAAAGCATTATGGGCGAAAAGCACGTAGTGAAGGGCTGGATGAGCTGGGTGTTACGTTTTTCCGCGGTGGTGATTATGGCCGCGGTGGCGGTAACATTTTTTGGGAAGCTTTTGGGATGGGGAGCGTAACGTGAAGTGTTGTGCTGTTTTAGTGTTGTGCTTTACCGTGGAGCGCTATTGACAAAATATCCGAATTATAGTATAATTAGGATAGTATAGTATCCTAATTTAGCTTAAATATGCTAATTAAACGCATAATTCAGCCAAAAATTGAAGCTTCTCTATTTAAAGGCAAAGCCATTATTATTTATGGCGCCCGCCAGGTAGGCAAAACCACCTTGGTTAAAGAAATTCAAAAGAAATTTGTGGCCGCGTCCCTTTACCTGAATTGTGATGAACCAGACATCCGCGCGGCCCTTACGAACACCACCTCCACCGAGCTCAAGGCGTATTTTGGGACTAAAAAAATAATTATTATTGATGAAGCCCAGCGCGTGGAAAACATCGGCCTGACGCTTAAACTGCTCGTGGATGCTTTTCCCGAATTGCAAATCATCGCGACCGGATCTTCGTCGTTTGAATTGTCCAACCGCATTGTGGAGCCTTTAACCGGGCGCGCCTTTGAATTTTTGTTATATCCTTTTTCCAGCGAAGAGCTTGGCGAACAGTACGCGCCCCTGGAAATCAAACGTCTGTTGGAACAGCGGCTTATTTATGGGATGTACCCGGAAATTGTGGAACAAACGGAAAATATTGCCACGCGCTTAAAAAACATCGCCCGCAGTTACGCGTACAAAGATATTTTATTCTACCAGCATATCCGCAACCCGGATATTTTAGAAAAATTACTGTCGGCCTTGGCTTTGCAAATTGGCCATGAGGTATCGTACAGCGAGCTGGCCAAGCTCCTTAGCATTAACCGCGTTACCGTGGAAAACTACGTGGCAATTTTAGAAAAAGCGTTTATTATTTTTCGCCTGCGCCCGTACAGCACGAATCCGCGCAAGGAACTGGCCAAACTGCGAAAAATTTATTTTTACGACACCGGCATTCGCAATGCTCTCATTAATAACCTTAACCCGCTTAATTTGCGCAGCGATGCTGGCGCGCTGTGGAAGAATTTTTGGATTCTGGAACGCCTAAAAAATAACCATAATCATGGCCGTGACGCGCGCGCTTATTTTTGGCGTAATTATCAGAAGCAAGAAATTGATTATATTGAGGAAGCGAATGGGAAGCTGGCGGCCTTTGAATGCAAATGGTCGGTAACCAAACCAGCGCGAGCGCCCTCTGGCTGGCGCGCCCTCTACCCGGGTGCCTCGTTTACCGCGGTACACCCGGGTAACTTTTTAGAAATTAAATAGGTAGTGTGCCCATTTGCCTTTTCGTAAGAATGAACTTACAAGACAAGAAACAGATTTTGTCTAGCTTGACAAAGGGTACACCTAGGTGTACACTACAGGTACACCTTATTTTTTAATAGCAAACCTATGAAACCTGTCTCTAAAGCCCTTAAAACCAAACTCATTGGCGTTAAGGATTTTCGCCAAAACCTGGCGCATTATTATGCGCAGGGAGTCAAAAACGGCTTAAGCTACATTGTTACCAATCGTGACCGGGCCATTTTTGAAGTCAAGCCGCTGTCTAAAAAAGAAGCCATGCTTAAAAAGTTGGCGGCGGATATCGCGCACGCCGAACAGCAGGTGCGCGAGGGCAAGGTGTATACCTTGGAACAGGTCAGACAGCGCCTAGGTATTTAATGATGGATATATGGAGGTCTTCAGATTACATCTTACCCAAGACGCGGAAGATGATTTGGCTAACCTTGACCAGACGATTGCCTCTCGAATAGCGGATAAACTCCAGTGGTTCGTCTCCCAAGAAAATCCACTGTATTTTTCTAGACGCCTTTCCGGCTTTTTGGGCAAGTATCGTTTTCGCGTAGGGGACTATCGTATTATCTTCAAAGTTGATTATCGAGGCACCATCACTATTCTCGTCATTCTCCGCATCCGGCACCGCCGCGAGGTGTACGATTAAAGAATGTTAAAAACAAAGTCGTTCTCTATCCAAAACGGGCGAGTTTTTACAAGCGGTGCTTACCGATGAAGAAATGAAGCAGGTTATTGGCGGAGAAGCGGACGAGGCAAGATTATTAAAAAGCGCTAAAGACGCGTGGCGTCCAGGGAGCAAAGAATAAATCCCGATTATTATTGAATCAGGACCGGCTGTGACAGGCCGGTTTTAAATTCTTCGTAGCGGTTATCCACGTACTGCTTTAGATTGGTTTTAAAATTAGCCACGCTGAATTTTTCGGCCTGGGATTTTATGTTAGCGCTGTTCCAAGCGGTATGGTCAAAATGGAGCACAGCGTCTAACAGCGATTCCCAGGATTGCTTTTGAAAAAATACGCCGGTTTCGCCCGGCACAACCGTTTCGGTGGCGCCGCCTTCGCCGTAGGCAATTACCGGCCGCCCGGCGGCCATGGTTTCTACCGGCGTAATCCCAAAATCTTCTAGTTGGGGGTGGATAAAGGCTTTGGCGTGGCGCAACAGTTCACCCTTGGCTTCATCCGAAATCCGGCCGACAAATTCTATGTTGGGTTTGGCGTGTTTTTGCAGATGCTCTAGCTCTGGGCCAGTGCCAAAAATTTTTAAGGGGTACCGCAATCGATTGAAAGCCTGAACCACCATATCCAGCCGCTTGTAAGGGACAAGGCGCCCGCCGGCAACAAAATAATCTTCCACACTGGCGCTCGGAGAGAATAAATGCGTGTCAGTGGGCGGAAAAATAATATCGCTTTCGCGGCGGTAATATTTATTGATGCGGTATCGCACGGTGGCGGAATTGGCCACAAAATGGTCCACGCGGTCGGTGCTCATTTTGTCCCACAGGCGCAGACGCGAAATAACACCAGGCAGAAGCGCTTTGACAGCGGGATTATAGGGCAAATCGGCCACGTAGGTATGCGTGTCGCTCCACAAGTAGCGCGCCGGGGTGTGGCAATAGGAAATATGGAGCGTGTTCGGACTGGTTAAGACGCCTTTGGCAAAGCCGCTGGTGGAAGAAACTACGACATCAAAGTCCGATAGATTAAAGCGTTCGGTGGCGGTGGGCATCAGTGGCAGATACCATTGAAAATGAGATTTGATAAAGGGCATTTTACTAAGCCATGATTCACGAATATTTTCGGCCGGGAAATCTTTAATTTTAGTTTTGTCGTGGAACAACAAAAAAATTGGCGCTTCTGGCCACAGTTCGCTCATGGCTTTTAAAACGCGTTCGGCGCCGCCGTCTTGGGCCAGGTAATCGTGAACTAAGGCTAACCGCATATGTATAATCCTAATTTACGAATTTTGATCCGAATCTACAAAAATCCGAATACTACCAATGACAACCTTACTCTTTTCCGGCGCCATTTAGTACACGTCTTGGGTGCAGTCGGTCTTCTCGAAAATTTACCAATATACCCAGCGCTAAATTAAGCGTGGCCAAGTATCGCCTCGTTTGGTCATAATCGTCCTTAAGCAGATATTTGGGGTATTTAATCTCTAAAATAATTTTGTTGTCAATCAAGAAATCAACTCGATGCCTGCCCGGTTTTTCTCCTTCGTGTTCACTTAGTAAATTATTTTCTCGTAAGTATTTGAGATCTCTCTCTTTCAATTTTAGTTCAATCAAATCGCAGATTTGTTTTTCACTGGAGAATTTTCCTAATTCGTTATGAACTTCAAATAAAATTCCGTTAATGATGAACGATAATTCTTTGTGAATTATGTGGGTCATATTTCGTTACATTCGTTATTATTCGGAAATTTGTGGATTCGGCTAAGATTTGTTGATTCGGATTACATTAAACAATGCTTCCCGTTTTTTTAACCACCACAAACGGCGTCTTAACTAGAATTATGAAGTCAAGATACAAATTCCAATTTTCTATGTAAAACGCGTCCAGTTTTATTTCTTCGGCAAAGGTTAAATGGCTACGGCCGGAAATTTGGGTCAGGCCGGTAAGGCCGGGTTTAATGGCAAACACAATGCGGTGCTCATTCTCATAGCCAGCCACTTCCCGGGGCTGGTGGGGGCGCGGGCCCACTAAACTCATGTCGCCTTTTATAACATTCCAAAATTGCGGCAGTTCATCCAAGCTCCAGCGGCGCAGGAAGCGGCCGACCGGCGTGAGGCGCGGATCATTTTTAATTTTGTAAATCGGGCCGGCCTTGCTGCTGCTGGTTTTAATTAGTTCGGCTTCGGTTTTTAAGGCGGTTTGCCCGTGGCGGCCAAATTGCGGACCGGTGCAGTACTTTTGATACATGGTGCGGAATTTAAGCGTAAAAAATTTCTCATTCAACTGGCCAACGCGTTCGTTTTTATAAATCACCGGGCGGCCGCTTTCTATTAAAATAATCAACGTAATAAACAGGTTTAGAGGAATGAAAATAATAAACAGGAGCGTTCCAAAAAACATATCAAACAGGCGTTTTATTATCCGCCCCCAGCCGGTAAGACGCGTACGGCGCAGTTCAATAATGGGGATGCCGGCAATGGTGGAGACCGTCATGTTGGCGGTAATGGTGGCAAATAAATCGGCCGAATATTTAAAGGTAATGTGGTTTAGGTTGGCAAATTCAATGGCGGCCAGGGCTTCGGCTTCACTGCCTTTGGGGTCGGTAAAAATAATTTCATCGGGTTTGGTTTTGCGAATAGCCCCGGCGGATGCGTGGTTAAAATGGTTGAACGTTCCCACGATGTTATAGCCCAGACGTGGTTGACCTAAAAATGCTTCACGGATAGTTTTCGCAATCTTCTCGTTTCCGATAATCACGGTGCGGCGGAGACCGACGCCAACGCGGTAGAGCAAGGCCTTGCACCCGCGCAGGAGGAGCCGCCCCAGGCTCACCAAGGCAATTGACAGCGCCCCACCCACCAAAACCAAAAAGCGCGAATCAAATTTGCTTAGGGTAAAAAAAACATAAATGGTAATGGCCGCAAACCCGGTGGAACAGGCCATGACCACGCGAGTTAAATCCCGCGCCAGTTTGCGGTTAGGGTCAGTGTTATAAAGACCGGAGAGGGCAAAAATAATCAGCCAGCCAAAAGCGACCAAGGCGACAATGGGCCAGTAGCGCTCCCAGCTTAATTTAGCGGCAAAAGAGACCGGGCGAATGGCAATTATCCACGGCGAAAAACGCAGGGCGTAGGCGGATGCTCCGGCCAAGAGGAGCATGAGGTAGTCTACCGGCAGTTGGAGAAAGGTGAAGATAAGTTCAAAGCGTTTCATAGTGTACGTATAATCCTAATCCACGAATTTCAATTCGAATCTATCAATTTCCGAATCCTACGAATATTCTTGGTCGTTAAATTCGTTATTATTAGGATATTTGTAGATTCGGCTAAGATTTGTTGATTCGGATTACATTCATTCTACCTGGTTTTATAACTCTTGACAACCAGGCTAAAATATGTTAAGTTAGTATGCTCTTGTGTAGAGCGTTCTTTATTTTTAGCCTTTCTTTAGTTTTTTAAACTAAAAAATCTGAGAAGGGTTGAAATAATTTCGGATAACAACGCCACGGATCCGGCGCGATGCCGGGGAGGAAATAGAGACGATGGACATGACCAAGGAAGAGAGCGCGGCCCTCGCGCTCAAGCTTGCCTTGGAAGGGGCCATTGCGGCCAAGGGCGGCGACCCCGGTGTCGTCATGCGACTCCTCAAGAATGAGTCCTGGCTCGAGCTGGTCGCCGCGCAGCTCATGGAGCTGGCGATCGCCGAGGGTAGCATCTTTACTCTCCTGCTCGACCGGCGTCCCGGCGTTATCGCGCGGCTGATCGAGGAGGCCGGCTACGAGGGGTACAAGAATCCGGAGATCACCGACGCGAAATACCAGGTCGCGTCCGGGGGGCTGGTCCCGGTGCGGTTCCGCACCGTCCCGGGCAAGCAGCTCAAGAGCCCCGACGAGTGGGTCTGGCGGAACAACGCCGAGGCCGCCTTCCACAAGATGGGTCTCCAATTCCCGGATCCCGCCGAGGCCCTCCTCGTCCCCGCCAAGAACCGGCAGACCGGCCGCGGCAGGCCCTACGTCGCCTTCATCCAGGGCGCCAGCTGCGCGTTCTACGTAAGCGAGAGAGACCGGAGGCGCAGCCTCGACCTAAGCGGCGGCAACTGGTACCCGGAATACGAGTTCGTCGGCGTCGAGAAGCAGAAGTAGTGTTCGTGTCTCCTCCCACCCCCCGGAATCGGCCGCGGGGTGGAGAGGCTAATGAGAACCACCCTCTCAACGCATCGTGATTACGAAAATTTCGTAATTATGGTGCGAGGGTGGTTTTCTTGATTTAATATTGTTAGAATGGTATAGTTTGGCGTATGCAAATAAAAATTTTAAAAATCAATTTACCCGACCCGGAGCGCTCCATTAAACGTTGTGGGTATGCCGCGCATGTGGACAGGAGAACGCACGAGACCAGTTACGTGCGGCGGCTGGACCGAGATTTATTTCCCCGGTTTCATTTGTATGTGGAGGAAAAAGGTGAGAATTATTCGCTGAATTTGCATTTAGACCAGCGGGCGCCAATTTACGCTGGCGTTACAGCACATTCGGGGGAATATGATGGGGTGGTGGTGGAGCGGGAGATGGAACGAATAAGAAAATTGTTGAATTGCTGAATTGTTATATTGTTAGTGATTATTGTCCAACAATTTAGCAATGTAACAATTTAACAATCAAGTTTACAATTATGTTCACCGGCATCATCCAAAAAGTCGTAAAAATTAAAAAGTCAGAGCGTCGTGAAGATACGCTTGTTTTAACAATCGCGACTCCTCGAGGCTGGAAGTTAAAGCTGGGGGATTCGATTGCGACCGACGGGGTGTGTTTGACGGTTACAAAAATTGGACGAGGATGGTATCAAACTGAATTGATGGAGGAGACGCTGGAGCGCACGACGTTTGGACACCATGTCCCTGACAAAGTTAATTTGGAGCGTTCGCTTCGGCCAATTGATTTTCTTGACGGGCATATGGTACAGGGGCATGTAGATTGTGTGGGAGAGATTGTGAAGGTTAAAGGTGAAAGGTTGAAAGTTAAAAGTACGACAGAGAGACGTTCTTTGCTGTATGCCATTCGTTTTCCAAAAAAATATAGTAAGTTGATTGTTGAAAAATGCTCAATTGCGATGGATGGGATAAGTATGACGGTGGTAGATGCTCGGCGCGATTGGTTTTCCGTGGCGCTCATTCCCTTTACACTTACTCACACGACGATTGGTGCGAAGGAGGTTGGCGATTTGGTTAATTTGGAGTTTGATGTGATTGCAAAATATGTAAAACGATTATTGGTTGATTAGTTTAATGGTTTATTGGTGACCAATCGATTAATTAACGAATAATCTAAGAAACTAATCAATTTTATTATGTCTAAAAATATTGCCATTATCATGGGAGCGTTTCATAAATCAGAAGTAACTGAAATGTTGGCGGAGGCTCGTAAAGTTGCTGCTGAATGTGGTTTGAATATTGTGGAAGAAATTTGGGTGCCTGGTTCATACGAGAAACCGTTGGCATTGAAACGAGTTTTGTCGCGCGAAGATATTCTTGGCGCGGTGGTGCTTGGTATCATTGAACGCGGCGAGACTAAACATGGGTTGGTAATGGCCGAGGTGGTGATGTCAGCGATTGTGGATTTGGAATTGGCATATATGAAGCCGGTGGGCATTGGCATTTTGGGTCCAGAAGTTCTCCCCGATCAAATTCCTTCTCGTCTTATTCCCTTTGCGCGCGCCGCGGTTAGGGCCGCTGCCCACATGATGGGGGTTTAATTTCTTGACAGTCGATCCAATTTGTGGTATACAACAAGTGTTTATAGCAGATGATCGCCCGCTCAACGCGCAAGCGCCTGAGCGGGAGGAAAGTCCGAACACCCTCAGTTTTTTCGCTACCTGCTGAGAAAAGGATAGTGGGTAACACCCACCGTTCCGATGGCAACGTCGGAAAAGGGACAGTGGCACAGAGACAATACTACTTTGTCGCGCCGCAGCCTTGGCGAAGGCGGAACCATAAGAATCCCCGCCTTCGCCAAAGCTATGGCGCGGCAAAGGAAAGGTGAAAAGTGTATGGGAGTTTTGGTTCTTAAGACCAAAGCTACGATACTCCGTCCCGTAGCAATGCGGGATGTGTGCTAAACCCTGTCTGGTGCAAGAGCAGCGTTTTCGTCGCAAGGCGAATTCGTAAAGTTCGCTCGCATTGCCTCGCCGAAGCCCCGCAACTGCGGGGCGAAGGCAGGCTTGATCCGGTTAGCAATAACCGGGCTAGATAAATGATCATCACCACGGATTCTTTGCACGGATCAACACAGATATTAGTGAAGATCAGTGTAAAAAATCCGTGGTACAAAATTCGGCTTATCGCTGTAAACCGCGCACCACGACAAAATTTGTCGTGGTGCGTTTGTTAGTCATAAGAAGTTGGGGACTGGCTATTAACTGCTGGTTGGCTCTTCGACTTGCAGATAGACGCGCTTGGCATCGCCTGGGCCAAAGGTTTCCTGCCCGCAGGCGCTAAAGAGCCAAGGTTTTTCTATGGGGTCGGGCATGGGCTGGAGCTTACCCACCAAGCGAATGGTTTTTCCTTGATGGTTATCGGCGGCTTGCATTAGTTCGTAAACATCAATTGTTTGTACTGCCAAAACCTCCGTATCTCCCACGGTAAGCAGAGCGCCAGCGCGCCAAATGCAATCCTCTATTTTTACCTGCTCGCAGCCGCAGCGAGCCGCTTGAGGGAATTTGAGCGTGCCGTCAAGCCGGACAAAAGCATTGTTAAATTCCGAATGAACGGCCAGGCCGCCGGCGAATGTCTCGCTATTTACGAGCGGCAGTTTATCAGCCGAATGGTCTAAGCCTTGGAGGCTCATCGCGATTAAAATTAAAATCGTCGGGATAGCCGCGATCGTCCAAAGAATAATAATTGGTTTCCAGGCAGAAATTTTTTGTTCGGGCGGCAACGCTAAGCGACGCTTAAGAATATACCACGAGAAAAGCCGTAACAGCGGGAAGCCCACAGCGAGCCCGAGCGCGGCCCAGGGGAACAGATAGGTTCTTAAATTGCTGCAGCCGGTTAGGACGGGAGACGCGCCGCCCAAAGCGGAAACAAAAATAAGCGCAATGCCAATCGCGAATAAATCAATAAATACGTAAGCCGGATTAGTGCTGGGAAAGGGGTACTCAACCCGGGGCAGAGCCAGGTTGGGCAGAACCACTGGAATTATCGCGTTGGGCAACATCAGCGGTCCGGCTTTAAGTACCGGCCGGAAACTGTCTCTAATTAGCTTGGGCCACAGCGTTCGCCACGCCACCCAGCCGGCGGCCGCCAGTCCGATCAAAACAAAGGCCAAGTCGCTGCCGTCAAATGTCAGCTCGGGGGGCGGACAGCCAAAAAAATTAAAGCGAGCCAACAGGCGGGCTCCCAGCATGCCAAGGCTCATGATGGCAATAAATTCAAAAAACAGAATTTTGACTAAACTGGCCGCGCGGTACCAGTGGTTCATATGGTTGAAGTGACAGATAGGTTAAGTTAGAGCCTCGGATTTTTTATCTTCAAATTTTATTGACAACCCTGGTTCGTTCTATTATAGTGCTTGTACTCAACTATGTTGGTTGGGTTAAAGGAGGCGCGCGATGTGCTGGCGTGACAACGTTCGTATGGAGAGGCATTGTTTTATGGACGTTAGACCTCAATCACTACTGGCAATATCATCGGTCGCTTCTCGGTTTTGGTAAACAGGAACTGCCCCACATAATCGCGAATTTTGTTGCGAATATAATTCGTGTCGGCCCAGGTCATGGGGTTGGATTCAATCACCAGCTTTTTAACGCGGTGGCGCAGGTCTTCAATTAATTCTTTATGTTCTTTCAAAAAGACGAATCCGCGCGAGATGATATCCGGGTTTTGCACCAGGCGGCCGGTTTTGCTGTCCACGGTGGCAATAATTACTACCATGCCGTCTTCGGCCAGTACCTGACGATCGCGCAGGACTACGTTGGTTTCGTCACTCACGCCAAGGCCGTCCACGAACACATAGTCGGAGACGAGTTTTTCTTTGGTGAGCGTGCCTACTCCAGTTTTAAATTCCATTACTTGGCCGTTGTCGGCAATAAACACGTTTTCTTTCGGCATGCCCATAGCGGTCGCGATGCGGCCGTTAAGGCGCAGCATAAAATGGTTGCCGTGCTGGGGCACAAAGTATTTGGGGTTGAGGAGAGAAAGCATAAGCTTTACGTCATCGGCTTTGGCATGGCCGCCGGCGTGCACGTCCATCATTTCGTAGTGCACCACTTCAGCGCCTTTACGGTACAGCGTGTCTTTAAGGCGCTGTACGGTGCGTTCGTTGCCGGGGATAACGGATGACGAAAACACCACCGTGTCGCCGGGAACGAGCCTGACTTCGCGGTGTTCGCCGGTCGCGATGCGCATTAACGTAGCATTTTTTTCGCCCTGTGCGCCGGTACAAATAATCACTACTTTTTCGTGCGGATATTTTTCAATCTGCCGAATGTCCACCAGCGTTTTGGGGCTGAATTTTAGGTAGCCCAGTTCTTTGGCAATTTCCACGTTACTTTTCATGCTAAAACCTCCGAGCGCCACCACTTTGCCCATTTTTTCCGACATTTCAATGAGTTGTTTAATGCGCGACAGGAGTGATGAGAATACCCCGATGATAATGCGCCCTTGGGCTTTCTCAATGAGCCGCTCCAGGTTGACCCCAATTTCGCTTTCGGAAATTTGGTGGCCGGGCTGCATGGCGTTGGTGGAGTCCGAAAGAAGCGCGGTCACCCCTTGCGTGCCGATTTGGGCGATGCGCTGAAGGTCAGCCGGCGGCTCGCCCACGGGCTGGTAGTCAAATTTCCAGTCGCCGGTGTGCACAATAGTGCCCTCGGGCGTTTTTACCACAATGCCCATGGAATCGGGAATGTTGTGGTTGACGTGGAAGAATTCTAAGGCTAATTGTCCCAGTTGTAATTTATCATTCACGCTGATTTGGTGAATGGTGAGCGGACGCACGCCTTTAAAATCTTCTTGGCGTTTTTTAATAATGCCAATCGTCATGGGCAAGGCGTAAATGGGCGGGTAGCCAATGTTTGGCAAAATATGCGGGATGCCGCCAATGTGGTCGTAGTGGCCGTGAGTGATAATAACCCCGCGGATATTTTTTTCTTTGCCCTTTAGGTAGCCAATGTTGGGGATAATATAATCAATGCCCGGCATGTCCTCTTCCGGAAATTGGAGCCCGAGGTCAATTAAAATAATATCATGGCCGTATTCAATAAGAGTGCAGTTGCGGCCCACTTCTTCGAGGCCCCCGAGGACAGCCACCCGGAGTTTATTGCCCCCCTGGCCTCTTGGCGATGAGCTTAAGGCTGCAGGGGCCAAGTCAAGAGGGGCAGGCAATTGATTTGTTCCATTTGAAAACGGTTGTCCGATTGGTCGCGGGGCATTAAAGCGGCGCGTTTGGTAGGTGCGGCGGCCACGGCGTTGTCCGCCGTGGGTAGAGGCTGTTTTGTTTTTTTCAATCATAAAAAAATATGATGGTTAGTGAATGAAGAAGAAAAAAGTGAGATAATTGGTGCGGACGGAGGGACTCGAACCCTCAAGGATTGCTCCATACGCTTCTGAGACGTACGCGTATACCAGTTCCGCCACGTCCGCATGTTTATAATGATTTGATTGTACCACGCGTACCATGAACCACAAGGGTTCATGGCCTCCAACGCTTCGCTGTATTAATGTACCACTCGCTCAAGGCAGCTAAACGGCCGGCTGGAGAAAAAATCACTTTAGGCAAGCGAATGCCCTTAATAGTAGTATTAGTGATAAAATTAGCCTGCGGCGAATAGAGAAAAATCGCGGGACGATCAGCGGCCAGTATCTGCGCAAATTGATTATATAATTTTATTCGTTTGGCTTCATCAGTAGTAGAACGGGCGTCTTCTAAGAGTTTGTCAACGCTGCGATTGGCGTAGAGGCTTAAATTAAGTCCCGGGAACATTACTTGCGATGAGTGCCAAAAAGCAAAGGGATCAGGGTCCGCGCCGATGATTTCGGCATAGAGGAGAACTTCGTAATCGCGCGTCTTAATTATTTCTCGTCCAATTTGCCGGGGGCTAATAAGCTGAATTTGGGTGGCCACGCCAATCGCGTGCCAGTAGCGGGCAATCGCTTCGGCCACGGTCTGGTAATCGGATGTGTCCCCGGTCGTAAGGGTGAGTTTAAGAATAATGCCATCTTTGTTTTTGCGGAAAAATGTTTGGTCGGACGGCATTTCTTTGCGGACTGTTTCGGCCAAGCCGCTGGTGTCGGCCGCGGGTTCCATTATGGTTGAAGAAGCGGCCGTTGATGAGGCCTGCGCCGCTCCAAGGTTTTTTTTGAGTTCACTTTGGCGGAGTGAAAAATATTCTTCGGGCGGAACGCGCGTAAAATATTTGTCGAGCAGGGCGTTCGCGGCGGAAACATCAAACGCGGAGGATGAAGCCGCGGCATCCGGCGCGGCCATTCCCGAGACGAACGGACCCACGGCCCATTCGCCTTCGCCCTTGAGCGCGCTCTCAATCATCTCGGGTTTATTAAGCGCTCTTTCCAGAGCGGCGCGCACGTCGTCGGTTTTAAGAAACGCGTTCTTTGTCTGGTTGAAAAAAAGCGCAACGTATTCGGGCAAGTGGATGGTGGAAAACGTAAAATTTTTCTGCGGGAGTTTAGCGCTTTCTTCGCTCGGCACAAAACTTAAGCCCAGGGCGGTTTGACTCCGGAGCGCTTCAAGCGCGCTGGCAAAATCGACAAAGAATTTAAAAGTGACTAATTCCAGATGCGGTTTGATTGCGGGAAAATACGGGTTGTGTTTTAAGGTAAGGGTGGTAATGGTCCCGCCGTTATCCTTGGTCAATTTGTCAAACATCCATGGGCCCGCGCCAATTGGTTCCAGATTGTTTTTGGCGAGCCGGAGACTCCCGGGAGCCAAATCGCCCCAGCGGTGTTCTGGTAAAATTCCTACGGTGAGACTGTGTAAAAACGGCGCGAAAGGCTCTTTAAGCGTAAAGCGAATGGTGGCGTCATCAATTTTGTCTATTTTAATTCCCTCAAAACTGGAGATAAGCGGGCTGCCGACTTCTGGATTTTGAATTGATTCAAAGGTAAATAAAATGTCATCAGGCGTGACCGGTTCGCCATCAGCCCACCGCATATCATTTCGCAGCGTGATGTCGTACAGCCTGCCATCGGCGCTTATGGTGTAGTGCGCGGCCAAAATGGGAATTAATTTTTGGTTGCTATCATACCCCAATAGTCCGCTGTACGTTAGGCTGGTTATGTCGCTATCAATATCGCTGGTCGAAGCAAAAATCGGGTTGATATATTTTGGCTGGCCAACCAGGGCTTCAGAATACGTGCCGCCCGGCCCCGCTCCGCTCACGACATGATGGGAAATAAATAAGCCGATCCACGCGAGCGTGCTTAGCATAACCACCCCCAAAGCTCCCAGCACTAAGCGTTTTTCCCGCGCGTTAAGAAAGGCGGGCAGATATTTTAATTGCGCAAAATTGGGCAGTGAGCGAACGCGCAAACGGCCGACTAATTTTTGATCAAGGCGGCCCCCAGCCACTACTGATTGGTTGGTTCGTTTTGAAAACACAAATTGAAACTGCAGAAGAATTTAAAAATAGGGAGCGCGGCAGTCCTGTGTGTACAGAGTGAGAAGTTGAGGTTAAATGATTAGGCGCAGAAGGGAGCAGCCAAAAAATACCGCCGCAATCACCATAGTTGCGTAATGAAGAATTTTATCCACCCCGCGTTTGGTGGAATAGATGTTGCTGGAGCCTCCAAACACGCCGCCAAGCCCAGCGCCTTTTTGCTGGAGGAGAATCACCACGATTAGAAGGGAGGCGGCAATAAGCTGGCTAAGAGTAAAAATTGTTTCTTTCATAATGTTTAGAAGCGGATACGGGCGAATAGTAACGCGGATATACGCAGAATCATACCAATAAGGATACCACGGGGTTTAATCTTTGTCAACTGCGCGGTTGTGTGTTATGCTACCCCTTAACTGGGAAATCCGAATGTCGAATATCGAAGCACGAAACAAATTCGAATGATCCAATGTACAAATGGTATATTGTTTTGAACATTATAATTTTGGTTATTTGGCATTGTTTCGAACTTCGTGCTTCGGATTTTCTAAGTGAGTAGTTTACTTTCGTTTTAGTTGATTATTCTGTATGGAAGATTTTGGTAAGCCAACAAACAGGTGGCATCAAACCTGGTGGGGAGTGGTATTAATCAGCCTCGTCGCGCTCATTTTTATTATAGTTATAGTTGTGGCCGGCTTTACCAGCTGGTACTGGTGGCAAATTCGCCATGGCGCAGGCGCGTTTTTAAGCAGGCAATTTGCCGCTCCGTTTACGGTCTCGGTGGCGGGCAATACCGTTAAACCAAGAGCAACGGACCGTGCGGCGTTAGAAATTGCTACGGCGCCGGCTTTGGGCAGGCAAGGCGCCCCCATTACGATTGTTGAATTTATTGATTTTAAATGCCCGAATTGCCAAGCGGCCGCCCCGATTATGCGCCAGCTTATGGCCAAGTATGGCTATACCGCGCGGCTCCTAGTCAGGCATATTCCGCCGGAGTCGATGCATCCGGGCACCACGCGCTTGTCTGAATTTGCTTGGTGCGCTGGCGCGCAAGGGCGCTTTTGGGAAGCGCATGATTGGCTGTTCAGCCGCCAGGCTGAAATTTCGGACGCGCCAACCCCAGCAGAGCTCGCGGCGCTATCCCGGGAGGCCGGGCTTGACTCGCAAAAAATGAACGCTTGTTTAAATGGGCCCGCGGCCGAGCGCGCGGTTAAAGCCGATTATTTTGACGCGCTCCGTTTTGGCGTGCGCGGCACGCCGACGTTTTTTATCAATGGGCAAAAAATTGAAGGCGTCATTCCCTTAAGCGCTTGGGAAAATTATTTTAAGACTATTATTCCAGCCATTAAATGAACTAAGAATTGAGATATGCGCGCGTTTTTTTTGCTTATCATTGCCAGTTTTTTTATCGCGGTCTCGCCCCCCACGGCTTTGGCCGCGGAGCCTAAGATTGATCCGGCGTTTAATCCGATTTGCTGGCAAGAAAAGGACTGCGCTTGCGCCCGCGCTAAATTTTTGCGTCTTGATTGTAAAAATCCCCAGGACCCAGCTTTGCAAGGAGGATTTGTGCGCGGCGCGGCCCCGTGCGACGCGACCGGCTGGGGCAAATGTTTGCCGGTTGGCAAAACCGTAACCGAAATTTCGTTTGGCGGCAAGCGGGAATTTGCCAATGTGGCTGTTTTTATCCAGTTGTTGTACCGTTATGCCATTGGCGTCGCGGCCATTATCGCGGTAGCCATGATTATGGTAGCGGGCGCGCAATGGATTACGTCCGCTGGCAACAGCGAGGCCATTGCCAGCGCCAAAAAACGCATTGGAGGCGCCCTCATGGGGTTGTTTCTGGCGTATCTTTCTTTTTTTATTTTGAACGCGCTTAATCCAGCGCTGGTAAATTTTCGTTTGCCCCAGGTTTTTATGGCCCGCCCAAGCCATGCCGTGCCGCAGTTTTGTTCCACGGTTTCTTCCACCGGCCAGTTTGAATTCGCGGCCAGCAAGGACAATCAGACCGTTAAGCCCAGCCTGTCGGCCCAGGCTAGTTTTTCTTTAGCGTATGCCGACCCAGCCGCCCGGGATAAATTTGTCTGCGGCAACCGGCTGTTTATTAAAAATGGCGGCGAGCAGACGTGTTTTGGAGATGTGTGCAACCCGGGAGCAATGTGTATTGACTTGGATGATCTGGGAAAGACCGCGCCGTTCCATTGTTCTAGCGTCAGCATTATTGGCCGGATTACCAATGATAAGTTTACTGATTCAGGCTGCCTGGCAGCCACCGCCGGCCACTTGCTTTCTGGCGAAGGGTGGGAGAGTCCTCTGATTGTAAGCCATTGTAAAGTTTGTTCAAACAAACCATGGGTTATTTGTAAGAATGGAACCAAGGTTAAAATTAGCGATGCTCGCGGCGAACTCTATGAGATGGAAGACCAGCAAAGTTATTATTTTTCTCTGTCCGGTTTAATGATTGATAATGCCGCCAAGCAATGCGGAAACCAAGGAGCAAAAGGAATCGTGATTAATTTTGAAATGAATGAAGACTGTGATATGACAAATGAAAATCATTGGATTGGTTATGATGGCGAAGCCGGCGCTAACCAGAACCGAGGCAAGGATTTGGGCGATGATAGATTTTTTGAAAAAAATTCTGCGACCATGCCGGAAAAATATTTTATTCCGCTGGATAAGGTTAAAAAAGGCATTATTTTAAATGTGTTTGCCGCGTCGGATATACATGATATTGACTGCCCGGGAGTGTTTGACAGCAAGGAATGCGACGCGGTGCGCGCAAAATTCTATTCGGACTTGCTTCGAAATTAGTTTTGGGGTATACTGGTTCCTTATTAAATAGTCTGCATTGCTCAATGCATTTTTACTGTCATCCTGAGCGTAGCGAAGGATCTCTGTCCGGTTCAATTCTCACATTGTTCTATTGCTATATTGTTAGTGATTGAGACAGAGATTCCTCCTTCGTCGTCGGAATGACAAGACGTTATGAAAGATCAGTTAACTATACGAGGCGCGCGCGTCCACAACCTCAAAAATCTTTCCATTACTATCCCCAAGCACAAATTAGTCGTGCTTACGGGTTTATCCGGGTCGGGCAAATCCAGCTTAGCCTTTGACACTATTTATGTGGAAGGCCAGCGCCGGTACGCCGAATCATTGTCCAGTTACGCCCGGCAGTTTATGGAAGTGCGTGATAAGCCGGATATTGATGGGATTGAGGGATTGTCTCCCACCATCGCGATTGACCAAAAAGTATCCACCCAGAACCCGCGTTCCACCGTTGGCACGGTAACGGAAATTTATGATTATCTCCGGTTGCTGTTCGCGCGCGCGGGCGTGCAGTATTGCCCGGAGTGCCGCGTGGCCGTGGAGGTGTACACCCCTGGGGCGATTAGCGCCAAGTCCAGGGAGCTGGCTCGCAAAACTAAAGAACTGACGATTTTTGCTCCATTGATTCGGGATGGTCGGGTTGATTCTAAAAGCCTTCTTGAAACCGTGGAAAAATCCGGCTATGAATGGGTGCGGGTTGATGGCGAGCTTTTAAAAATAAATGATTTAGCCACGTATCGCTTTGCTCCGGAGACGAATTACACAGTGGAACTTTTAATTGGCAAATTAACGGACATTAAAAAAGACGACCCGACCAAGTTTATTGAATCTGCCCTGGAGCTTACCAACGGCCTGGTGATTGTGGCAACTGACGATACCAGTCGGCTGTTTGCCACGATTGGCCTCTGTCCGCGGTGCGGCAAAACCTTGCCCAGCCTTGATCTGCGCAGTTTTAGCTTTAACAGCCCATACGGAGCTTGCCCACGCTGTACCGGCCTGGGGGTTACCATGGAAGTAGACCCCAATTTAGTAATTCCCAATACGCGGCTAACCTTATCCGAAGGCGCCATTCAGCCCTGGACGCGCATTACCGGCAACCAAAGTTTGTATCAAAAAATGCTCTCCGCAGTGGCGGAGAGGCACGGGTTTTCCACCAGCATTCCCGTGGCCGATTTGCCGGCAAAAATTTTGGATATTATTTTGTACGGCGGGGGCGTTGAGCAGTACATGATTGAAAATAAAAAAATTAGCTTTGCCGGGGTGATTCCGGATTTAATGCAAAAGCATTTAGATACCACGTCCGATTACGTGCGCAAAGAAATTGAACAATACATGCGCGAGAAAATTTGTCCCATCTGCCAGGGAAAACGTTTGCGGCTGGAGTCGCTGGCGGTCCGGGTAGGGGATTTTACGATTGCGGAACTGTCTAACTTAAGCGTGGCGGAATGCCGGGCGGCAGTGGAAAGGTTATCCGCTATAGGCGGAGGCGAAAGGTTTAAGGTGATTGAACCGATTGCGAAAGAGATTGGCCCGCGCTTAAAAAATTTAGAACGAGTAGGCCTGGGGTATTTAAGTTTAAGCCGCTCCATGAATACCTTGTCGGGCGGTGAAGTTACGCGCGTCCGCTTGGCCTCGCAATTGTCGGCCGGTCTTACGGGCGTGATTTATGTTTTGGATGAGCCGTCGGTGGGCCTGCACCCGCGCGACAATGAGCAGTTGATTGATACCTTAAAATATTTGCGCGACCTAGGCAATTCCGTTATTGTGGTGGAACACGACCCGGCCATGATGCTGGCGGCCGATTACTTAATTGATATTGGCCCGGGCGCCGGGGTGTATGGCGGCGAAGTACTCATCGCGGGGAACTTGCGCGAATTTAAAAAAGCCGCGGCTCGCCTAGACTCGGGGCGGGCTAAAGGAAAATCTGCCAGTGGCCAGCATTCGCTGACAGCCGACTATTTATTTGGTCAAGCGGATTTTAGCGATTTGTACCCCAAAAAATCAGACGGAAAGAAGCCGCCAACGGGCAAAAGTTTGAGCATTATGGGAGCGAGCGCGTTTAATTTAAAAAATATTGATGTGGAGATTCCGCTCGGCAAGCTTGTTTCCGTCACGGGCGTGTCTGGTTCCGGCAAGTCAACTTTAATTATAGATATTTTAGGCAAGGCATTATCCAAATATTTTTACCGCGCCAAAGACGAGCCGGGCGCGCATAAAACCATCAAAGGGCTCTCTAACATAGACAAAGTGATTGCCATTGACCAAAGCCCCATTGGCCGCACGCCCCGTTCTAACCCCGCTACCTACACCGGTGTGTTTACACTTATTCGGGATGTGTTCGCGTCCCTTACCGAAGCCCGCATGCGCGCGTACGACGCCGGTAAATTTAGTTTTAACGTTAAAGGCGGGCGGTGCGAGGCCTGCGCCGGCGAAGGCTATGTGCGCATCCCCATGCAATTTTTGGCCGATGTGTTTGTGGAGTGTAGCGAGTGCAATGGCCTAAGGTACAATCAAGAGGCTTTGGAAATTCATTACCACAATAAGCACATTGCCGACGTGTTAAAGATGACGGTGGAAGAAGCGCGCAGTTTTTTTAGCGAGTTTCCGCCTATAGCCGACAAGCTCAACATTCTGCGCGAAGTGGGCCTGGGCTACGTGGAACTGGGCCAGCCGGCTACCACCATATCGGGCGGCGAGGCCCAGCGCATAAAATTGGCGCAAGAGTTGTCCCGCCCGTCTACCGGCAAGACACTCTACATTTTGGACGAACCAACGACCGGACTGCATTTTGAAGATACCAAACGACTCTTGCGAGTGCTTCGTCAGTTAGTCAGCAAAGGTAATTCGGTGGTGATTATTGAACATAACGTGGATGTGATTCGTTGCAGTGATTGGGTAATTGATTTAGGGCCCGAGGGCGGCAACCAAGGCGGCCTGGTGGTAGCCGAAGGCACGCCAGGTGACGTGAAGAAGAATAAGAAGAGCTGGACGGGACGGTACCTGTGAAATATCAAATATCAAATGTCAAAGTGAGCGTTGATGGTTTGTGTCATTGCGAGCCCCGCTCAAGCGGGGCGTGGCAATCCCGTAACATTCAGAGAGAATTAAAATAAAGGCGTCCGAAAGGGCGTCTTTTTTTTAACGACTCCTGGCCCCGCCTCTGGCAGGTTCTAGTTTTTCTTTTCCTTCATCTTGCGCTTGAAGTTCGTATTTTTAATGTAGTTTAGTTTGGCGCGACGGACCTCAAATTCGCGCACAACTTCTATTTTATCAATCACTGGCGAGCGCAAGGGGAAGATGCGTTCCACGCCCACGCCATCGGAAACTTTGCGCACCGTAATGGTGGCGCCCACCTCACTGCCGTGTTTGGCAGCTAAAATGAGCCCTTCAAAAATTTGAACGCGCTCTTTTTCTTCGCCTTTGGCATTTAATTCTTTTACTTTTTGGTGCACTTTAACGATCATGCCGGGCTTGTAAACTGCGGCAGCAGTTGTAACGTTAGCTTCAGTCATATGTTTGATTGTGCAAAACGATACATGATACACATACAACGATACCAATCGAGTTGTCTCGTTATACGTGTATCGTGTATCCTGCTTTAAGGTCGCCCTATTCTAGCTAATTTTGGTTTTTTTGTCAAGAGCTCTTTTGGACTGGTATTGTATGCTATAATACCGATTCTATGAACCTCACAACCCCGGTAAGCGAACTCACCAAGGTAGGCAAAACCGCGGCCAAGCGCCTGGGGTATCTTGGCATTCACACCGCCCAGGACTTATTGTATTACTTTCCGTTTCGCTACGAAGACTATCGCCGCGTGGTTTTAATTAAAGATTTGCGAGACGGAGAGAGTGTTACCATTAGTGGAGCAGTGGAACTAATTTCCAATCGGCGCAGTTTCCGCAGCCGCAAGATGGTTACCGAGGCGCTCATTCGCGACCACAGCGGGAGCTTGCGCGTGGTGTGGTTTAACCAGCCGTTTATTGGCAAGGCGCTCCGCCCGGGCGATAAAGTTTATCTCTCGGGCGCTGTTAAAGGCGATCTGCTGGGGGCCCAAATGGTCAGCCCGGCTTATGAAAAAATTACGTCGCGGGAAACTACCTCAACCGCGCGCCTGGTGCCAATGTACGCGCTTACGGCCGGACTTACCCAAAAACAAATTCGATTTTTAGCCCAGCAAGTAGCGCCGTTGGCCGAGCAGCTGTCTGATTGGCTGCCAGCCAAAATTTTAGGACAGTATGATTTGATTCCACTGCCCCAGGCTCTCCGCGGCATTCATTTTCCGATTGATGAAGCGGCTCTTAAAAAGAGCACCGAGCGATTGAAGTTTGATGAGTTATTGCTGCTCCAGCTTCAGGCTGAAGACAGTCGAAAAAACAGATTAGACCACAGCGCGCCCCAGCTTACTTTTCACCAAAGCGCTCTGCAAGAGTTTGTGGGCCGCCTGCCGTTTACGCTTACCAAAACCCAAAAAATCGCGGCCTGGGAAATACTTCAAGACATCCAAAAATCAACTCCGATGAACCGCCTGCTCTCGGGCGATGTTGGCTCGGGCAAAACCGTGGTGGCGGCTATGGCGCTGTACTCAGCATTTTTAAATGGTTACCAAGGAGTGCTCATGGCGCCAACCGAGATACTCGCGGCCCAACACTTTGCGTCTTTGTGTAGATTGTTTAGCGGTCTCCCTATTTCAATTGGGTTACTTACGGCTAATCAAGTTTCAACTGTCATTCTGAACGGAGCGCAGCGCAGTGAAGAATCTCTGTCTCAATCAATCAACGGAGAGAGATCCTTCGCTACGCTCAGGATGACAGTTGCTAAAAAAGAAAAAGAAGGATTTTTGAAAAAATTAGCTATCGGAGAAATAAAGATCATCGTTGGCACGCACGCTTTGCTTTCGGAAGGGGTACATTTTAAAAAACTCGGCCTGGTGATTGTGGATGAGCAACATCGATTTGGCGTGGAACAGCGGAAGGTTATTAAGGAGAAATCATTGACGACTTCCAGCCAGACCTCTCTCACCGCTCTCTCCTCTGCAGAGGAGAGAGGTACGGTCACACCCTCTCCTTTGCAAAGGAGAGGGCAGGGAGAGGTCTCGCAATCGGCGCATTTTTTAAGTATGACGGCCACTCCCATCCCGCGTTCATTGGCTCTTATGTTGTATGGCGACCTCGACATTTCTATCATCAGTGAACTTCCGCCGGGACGCAAGCCAATTATCACGCGCCTGGTGGAGCCAGCCAAACGGGAAAAAGCCTATGAGTTTATTCGGGCACAGGTGAAAAATGGACGACAAGTATTTGTGGTGTGTCCGCTGATTGAAGATAAACAGGCTGGTGCGATTGTTGCCCCCCTGCGAGGGGGTGGTTCTAACGACAAAAGATCAGTCTTGAGTGAATATGACAAACTATCCCAACAAATTTTTCTTGACCTCCGCGTAGGCTATCTACACGGTAAAATGAAAGCTAAAGAAAAAGATGGGGCAATGGAGAAATTTAAACAAGGCGAGACCGATATTCTTGTGTCCACGTCGGTCGTAGAAGTCGGCGTGGACATCCCGAACGCCAGTGTGATGATGATTGAAGGCGCGGATAAATTTGGCCTGGCGCAACTGCACCAATTCCGCGGACGCGTGGGCAGGTCAATCCATCAATCATATTGTTTGCTGTTTACCGATAGTGATTCGTATCGCTCTTCCGAGCGATTAAAATATTTTGAAACGCACCACGATGGTTTTAAACTAGCGGAAAAAGATTTGGCTATGCGGGGGCCAGGCGAAGTGTATGGCACGGAGCAAAGCGGCCTGCAACAACTCCGGCTCGCGAAATTGACTGATCAGGGCATAATAAAAAAAGCGCGCGAGGTGGCGCGCGAGGTGGCTCCAGACATTAAGAAATATCCTAAACTTTTAGAAAAGATTAAAGAGTGGGAGCGAGTGGTGCATTTGGAATAATCTAAAATGAGGCGATGATAAACAAGTATTGATTTTTTGAGCTTGATTTGTCATTTGACCTTTGGATTTTGATATTTTAAGCCGTATGTTTAATCAATTCCTGAATATTCACAACGTCGATAATTTTTAATTTATAATTTATAATTTTCAATTTCTTTCCTCCGTTCGTAATAACTCTTTTTAATCCAACCAACTCACATTCCTTCAGTCGTTTTTCCATTTGCCCTACTGGCCGTACTTCACCACTTAAACCAATTTCGCCAAATACTACCAGGTCACTTCCGAGTACCTTGTCTTTATAGGAGCTCGCAATGGATAGCGCCACCGCCAAATCTGCGGCCGGTTCACTGGCTTCCAGGCCTCCCACCACATTCACATGCACATCATATTGTTCCAGTTTCAGTCCAGCGCGCTTTTGCAAAACCGCTATCAACACGTGCAATCGATTAATATCAAATCCACTCGCCTTGCGCGTGGGATACCCAAACGCCGTCTTGGTTACTAGTGCCTGAATTTCCACCAAGAGCGGGCGCGTTCCTTCCAAGAGGCAGGTGAGGACATTCCCGGGCGCGTTTTCACCGCGCTCCAGTAAAAATTGCGCGGACGGATTTTTCACTTCTTTGAGTCCTTCAGAGTGCATTGCAAAAATCCCTACTTCATCCGTGGCGCCAAAACGGTTTTTCACCGTACGCAGAATTCGGTAATCATGGTGGCGGTCGCCCTCGAGGTACAGCACTGTATCTACCACATGCTCCAAAGTTTTCGGTCCAGTAATCGTCCCATCTTTAGTTACGTGGCTCACCAGGACTACCGCGGTGCCGGTGGTTTTGGTGGCTTCGAGAAGTTTTACCGCGCTGGCGCGAATCTGGTTCACGTTCCCGGGTTCGCCTTCCACTTCCCCGGAAGAGATGGTTTGGATGGAATCGATAATAGCCAGAGCTGGTTTTGTAGTTTGAATCGTCGCAATGATCGTTTCAACATCAGTTTCGTTCCCCAGGCGCAGTGTCCCCGAAGAAATATGTAACCGGTCAGCCCGGAGTTTAATTTGCTCAATGGATTCCTCCGCCGAAAGATACAAGGTGCTGGGGATTGCCGCGGCCAACTGCAAGGCCAAGGTCGATTTTCCAATCCCCGGCTCACCACCCAGCACAATCAAACTCCCGGGCACCAGGCCCCCGCCCAGCACGCGGTCCAGCTCGCCAATATTGGTTTTAATACGCGTGAGATTTTTTCCTTCAATTTCTTGCAAACCAAACGTCTTGGCTGTGGGATAATTACTATTTGAATTTTGGTTTTTGGATTTGATTTGGAATTTGACATTTGACATTTGACATTTTTCAATCGTTCCCCATTTACCACATTCCAAACACCGGCCCGTCCATTTAGTGAACTGGGCGTCGCAGTTGGCGCAGGCAAAAATGAGGGAGTCTTTGGGCATATTGATACTTTTTATATCACCCATCGAGGAAGAAAATGCACGGCGGTGTTTTCTATTTTTGTGGCATGGAAGGCGGAATCTCCCAAAAGTAAAGCGTGGGACGGGCGGTATTCCCGTATAAAGTTGTGAAGCGATCGAGTAACGGTCGCTGTATTGAGCAAACTTTTACTTTCGATGGGAATTACCGTTGGTCCGGTTTTAACAACAAAATCAACCTCCGACTGGGATTTGCTGCGCCAATAATTGACTGAGCAATTCTGTTTTAAGAGTTGCGTAAAAATAAAATTTTCATATAGCGGCCCCTTGTCGCTCCGCCGGTTAAGCGGGTTAAAATTTTGCAGGACATAATTTCGCAGACCAGTGTCGAAAAAATACGGCTTAGGATTTTTGGTGATTTCTTTGCGTCGGTTGGAAAACCACGGCCGCACCAGTTGGCAGATAAAAGTTTTTTCCAGAATATTGAGATATTTTTTTAGGGTTATCTGATCGTATCCGGAAATTTGGCCGAGTTCGTTATAGTTTACTAATTGCCCGATTTGCACCGCCAAGGCTTCAATTAGTTTTGAGAGCTTAAAATCATCAATTAGGCCCAAGGTATCCTTAATATCACGCAGAAAATAGGTGTTGTAAATATTGCTTAAAACAGTCATTTTTTTATCTTCGGTATCTTCTAGTATTACTCGCGGGTAGCCGCCCCAAATAATAAATTCATCGGCCAGCGCTAAAAGTTGGCTATTAGCAGGGCCGCTAATTTTTAGCGAGGCAATGCTTGGTTTTTTTAAATTAATGTGCTGGCGGCATTCCGCGTATAGCGCCATGAGCGATGGATCGCGGAAAGACACGAATTCCTCAAAATCAAGCTCATACAGGTTAAAAATAAAAACCCGGCCGACTAAAAATTTTAGCGCCTTGATGGTTAAATCAATAGCGCTGGAACCGGAAATTATTATTTTACAGCCCGGGTAAGTGTCATAGAGATATTTAAGATTTTTTCCGCCTTGCTTGGCATATTGGAATTCATCAATAAATAGGTATTTGCCTGCTAAGTATTTCTTGGCAAATCCGTCAATATCCCGTTCAAAGTCAGCCAGGGTTTGCATTTTATCAAAACTAATAAAAACCGCGTCGCTTAAGCCGCCATGGATTTTTTTTAACAACGTGGTTTTGCCGCTTTGCCGCGGGCCGACAATTGCCAAAATTTCTGGGTCTTCTAAATAGCTTAAAATGGTAGTCTCTAATTTTCGCTTAATATACATAAAATTCAGGCATACTTACTAAAATAATATTACAATATCATTTTAGCAGATACAAAAATATATGTCAAATCTGGGTGTGTATAAATCCAAAACTCCTCTGTTTTTAAGAGGAGTTTTGGGTACCAAATGGTTTCATTATCATTCGTGGCCAAATAACGGAGGCGAAGTTGGGGTAGATAAAAATTATAGATTTGCCAATTTTTAGTTTAAGATGCTAGAAAGGCAGATACCACGAACAGGCGTGGCCTTGTGATGCCGCCTTTTTTTCTTCATTTTTTAAACCTAACTTTGTCCAATCGAAAGCGCGCGGGTCGCCGTGTCCGTTTGATGGAACTAGTTCACAATGGCCAACAATATTTTTTGAAGCGAGAGGAATATTATAACGCGCCCTAATATCATCTACCAATTTTTTTAAAGAATCATATTGTGCCGCTGTCGGATCGCATGCTGTGTGTACATCTTGCGCGGAAGGATTTTTAAGTGAGTTGCATGAATTCCCGCTGGCATCTTTGCCAATATTAAGCTCTATTCCTATGCCATCATTGTTGCCGCCTGGCGCATGGGGGACAACACACCTCTCAGCGGCATGTTGAACGATTTTCCCATCCTTGCTAATAGTATAATGCGCGCCAGCAAGTTTGTACTTAATTGGTTTGCCGTTTTTGTCATATCTTTCTTTCTCCGGTATCTGATCAGGATTTCTATTGTAAAAACAACCTTTATACCATGTATTCTGGTTCATTTCTAAAGTATAACCACCATTGTGGATAACTATTTTTTTAATATTTGATGAATCCCGTGTTTTATAAGTGCAAACATCAACTTTACCAAGAAAAGTTTGTGTATCAACATAGCTACGGTTTTTTTCTCCGGGAGTAAGTTCTTTCAAAGAATCACATGGGCCAGAGACAGCCTTTATGGCAATAACAGTGGCTTTTTCATCCTCTATATGATTATCTTCTAACGCTATCTTTGCCACATACTTCACCCGCAAGGCTTTAAAGGCCACTAAATCCGGATTAAGGTAAAACATTATTACGTACGAAAACCACAGAATCATAAGGCCAATGACAATCTGCCCAATGCGCTTATAGGCTTCCATTTTGCCTTCGCCGCCGCCGGAAATAACAATGTCAAACCCTTTTTTAATAATAATGGCTACGGCCACTACGCTTCCCACGGCCACGCCGAATTTATACACGGCGGCAATGTATTCCCCAATCCACGGGATGTGCAAGAAGCCTTCCGCGTCCACTTGGCCGGACAGATCGGAAAATTTAAGCTGGGGAAGGCGGATCATTAGCTTGGGTTTATAGGTGCCGGCGTTAATTTCGTTCTGCAGGCTAAGGCCCCATACCCCGGGGTCGAGCAAAGCATCAGTGGCGCTGGACTTGCCGGGTTTAAGGGGCGCGCAGATTTCCCCGTGGGTGCTTTCGCAATAGTCTAGGTCTTTTGTGGTGTTAGCGCCGTCAACACAGCTCCATTCGCCATGGTCGCTGGGAGCGCCGTAGGCGCTAAAACAGTCGTTATCATCGTCGCAGTCGCAATACCATTTGTTTTCAATAATGCCACCCTGGTTTTTAAAAACTTCCGTGCTTTTTTCGCAATCGCCGCTAAAACACTGGGAGTCGCCCTGGCATTCTTCGCCAAACTTTTTTTTGCCGCCGGTAGGAGCCTGTTCGCAGCTGCCGGCCAAGGCCGGCGCTAGCGGCGCGAGAAGAATAAAAATCAAACCGGTTAACCAGCTAACGGCCAGGGCTTTACAGATTAATGCTCGTGGGCGCGACATATTTTATTTCGCGATTAAACTCATCAGCATCTGCTCAAGATCAACAGCTTGATCTACGCGCACTCGTTTGTTGTTGGCAAACAAAGCCGGCGGGTTTTTAAGGCCCAGCGCCGCGGCCAGGCTGGCGCCAGCGTCAATCCCCGGCTCCATGGTTCCAGACGACAAGCACTGCTGCCATTCAGTAAGGTTAAGTTTAAGCGCCGCGGCCAATTCCCGCAGAGCCTTGGCGCCGGCTTTGGTTGGCCGCGCCGCCAGCTGGTCGGCATACTGCCAAAATTTGCCTTGCGCGCCAGCGCACCAAGCGGCCACATGCGGGGCAAGATTGGCCGGGGAAAACAGCTGGCTCTTAGGCAAGTCCTTCCAGGCCAGCCGGGCATCGCTCGGGTGCGCGTCCACAAAGGCAGCGAGCGTCCGCAATATTTTTTTACTAGCCGCATCGCCTAAATCGGCGAAGATCACCAGTGTGAGCGGCGCCCCGGGGTTGCCGCGCAGGGGGTCGCTGCTTAAAATTGGCAGGGGGTAGTTCTCAAAACTAATTAAAGGAGCGACTTCGGCCGTGGTCACAATTCCTTGCGCGCGTTTAACCTGACGCCAGAAAATTATGGCCAGGATGATTGTGCAGAGCCCGATAATCAACAATAGTTTTTTCATATTATAAGTTTACCTGAAACACCCCCTGTTTATTGGGATCCGTAAACAGCACCTTATTTTTTTTAGCATCGTAGGATATTGAATTGATGTGAAAGTTATTACCCAAGGGAACATTGGTGGTCAAACCGGTTTTCAAATCAATTTTGTACATGTCATCGGGCAGAGTGTCGGCAATGGCCGGCGACATGCCCGCTCCTTGGGGCAAGTCGCGCGGCACAGCGCAGAACAGGGTGTTGTCATCGCCAAACGAACATTTGTTAGCCCAGGTGTTTAAGCGCAGAGTTTGGCGGTTGCTGCCAATATCATCACCATACGAATTCACCACCCACAGCTCTGGTTTAAAATCGCTGCGGGCGCTATCCACGCTGTAAAGCAGTTTTTTACCGGTCGGCGACCACTGCGGCTGAAAATTCAACCCTTCCACGACCGTGGATTTAAAATTTTCCCCGTTCAAGCCCACAAATAATACTTCCACCCGGTCGGCCCCTTGCGGCGCCCCGGTGCGGGACAAAGCCACGGTTTGCCGGCTGGGCGACCAATCCACGGTAACGCGGTCGCCATTATCGCCCAAGGGTTCAATTAGCTTGGTGCCGGTGCCGTCGTCTTTGGCTACCACCAGCCAGCGGTTTTCCGGTGAGAGTCCTAGGCTTTTGGCCGCTACTTCCGTGCTATCTGGGGAAAAGGAAAAATCTTGCCAGTGTTTGGGCAAGGTAATTTGTTTTTTAAGATCAAAATTGTACAAAATTTTGGAGCTGTCGGGGTACTCCAGCACCGCTTTGTTACCAGTTTTTGCCCAGGTAACATTTTGGACGTTATAGAATACTTGGTCGCTTAAGGCAGTGGTTTGCCCAGCGTCGCCCACGCGGTAAAATTTGCCGTCTTGCGCGTTATGGTAGCGAAAATCGCCGCTCGCCGCCAGAGAAGAAAAAACGGCCGCGTCAGCATTAAGCTGAGTTACCGGTTCCGGCGTAAAGTAGCTGGGCGTCGCTCCAGGAATGGCGCCTGCCGTCGGCAAGCCTCCTTCCGCGCCGCCGCTTGGTGTTGCCTCGCCCGCCCCGGGCACGCGTTCTCCCGCGCCCGGCAGCTGGCCAGGCGCTGCGCCCGGGCGAGTTCCGCCGACCGTGGTGGGGGGCGGCGTGGCCTTAAAAAACAGCGTGAAAATGCCCCAGGCAATTAAAGCCGAGATTGTAAGCAAGCCGAGGATGAGGAGAATTCGTTTGAGTCCAGAAGACATAGGAAGTGAAATATCAAATGACAAATGTCAAATACCAAATGTGATTATCGCCGTGATTTTTTATTTCGCGTTGGCGGGTGTCGTAGGCGCGGGCGCGGGCGGCGGCGCTCCGCCGGTTTTGCCTCCCGCAGAAATTGTCGCCTGGTTTGGCAGGGCTCCGGCCGAGCCCTCGTCGGCCAGTTCTTTGTTAATGTCAACGAGTTTGTTTTTGAGGTAAACTTTTTTCTTTTCAACGGCCAGCTTTTCTTCCAGCGGCTTAAGTTTTTTGTTAATATCTTCAATCACATCGCCAATCGCTTTTACCAGCGGCGCCGCCGGAATGTTTATGGCGCGCAAGGGCTTAATGAACTCCCTGGCTAGAATAAACATCGCGATTGGTATGGCGATGACGGGCGAGATGATTGCCAAAACAATACCAGCCGGGAAGAATATGCCCAGCAGACGCAAAATCCATTTTAAAACTATCCAGCCGGCGTCAATTTCGGCGCCCGGCAAAATTTGCGCGAACCGAAGCGACGAACGAGCGCTCTTAAGAATTCCAATCCGCGCTTCCAGGGCCGTTATCATCACTTCGCTCGTTACATTCTCCAGGCCGTATTTCATGCCTTCTATTTTAGCATAAATGCCGGGAAGAAAAAAGCGGATAATCCGGAGCGAGGTGGTTTTTTTGATGCTGTCCACCTTGCCTTGCATTTGGTTTAGCTCTTTCATTATCGCGTCCCGGGCTTTTTTAAGCTTTTGTTTGCGGCTACGAAGAGCGTTGGCAATACCCCCCTGGTCTTTGGATTTGGCGGCTTCGGGAGGCGCACCATCTTTGCCCGGGGCGCCAGCGGCTTGACCAGCGCCTCCCTCCGAGGGAACTTGCTCGGGCGGGTTGAGCCGCTCATCGTTAGCCGTGGCCGGCTGGTCATTCGCGCCAGCTGGTTCCGACTGGGCGCCGCGCTCGGCCCCTAACTGGGCGGCTTTATCGCGGTTTAAATCGTTGACGGCTTCAGGGGGAGCCGCGGGCGGCTCTGTGCCCGGGGCGGAGGGGCCCGCTTCCGGGGCGGCTGGAGAGGCTTCGCCTTCGGTGCCCGGGGCGGCTGGTTGTTCGCCGTCAGTTGGTGAAGGCTGTTCCCCGCCCGCAGCCTTGTTTGCGGCGTCGGCATCAGAGTCATTTTTTTGTTCAGCGGGATTATCTTCATTTTGATCTTTTTCCGCTGTTTCATCGGTTGGTTTTTCGTTGTCTGCCGGGGAGCTGGGGGCCTCCGGTGCCGCGTTTTTGGATTGTTCCGGCGGAGTTTCTCCAGGCGCTGATTCCGTTCCAACCGGCTGTCCAGTCTTGTCATCAGGACCAGCCGTCGGAGTATTGTCGCCACCTTGCGCTGGGCCGCCCTCTGGCTTTGGAGCTGGGACGGGCGTCTCTTGGTCGCTTGGCCCGCCAACGCCAGGGGGGACGGTCTGGGCGGTTGGTTTTTCTTTTGTCTCTCCGCCGCTAGCCGCTGGCTGTTCTGCCTCGCCGCCCTCTGGCGCTGGTTCGCTTTCGGCCGCCCCCCGCTCATACTCGTCACGGGCCGCTGCCCAGGCGGCTTCGTCCAAGGCGTTGCCGCCGTTGTTTTTTTCCGCCGCTAAAAGTATCTCCTGCCAAGCATCGTCTTGTTCCGGCAAGGGAAGATTAGTTTTTAAGTTCACTATGAGTTTGTTGCCAGAAGTTTGCGCTTGGTTCCCTGGCCCCGAACTTACTGCGTTAACAACTTCCACTGGGGCACCAGAACCAGAAACTGGAGTAGTAGGTTCGGCTGACACCGGCGCCGGCTGATCTTTCTCCGGAGCTTTAGAAGCCTGTGCCGCGAGATCGGCAATGGTTCTGTTGTTGTCATGCCTAACGTTTCTGGTTTGCCCAAGTTTCGTGCGCAAAGCGCGGTGTTTTAAATAATCAGAATAGCCGCTCGAGGCAGGAGTAGCGCCTTCCGCGTCTGGCGCGGCACCCGGCAACTGCGGGGTGGGAGCCGTGGAAGGGTCAACAGGCATAATGAAGAGTTATTTTATTTCCAGATGATTATCATTCATGACAAGCTGATACTGGCGTTTAACTTTATGTTCAAAAATAAGTTCCGCTATCAGGCTTTCCACATCGCTCCTGACCAGGCGGCGAATTTCGCGCGCGCTTTGGTCAGGCTTTTTAAGGTTTTCAATAATCGTTTGGAGCGTTTCATCTTTGGCGGTTACTTTAGTGTGGTAGGCGCTAAGGCGTTCGTTGAGTTCGTTCAGTTCGCGCTCGGCAATGGCCACCAACTCCGGCATTCCCAAATGTTTAAAGTAGCAAATCGCGTCCAGCCGATTAATTATTTCCGGAGAAAAGAATTTTTTTAAAGTTTCTTTTAAATGGTCTTCTTGTTCGCGGTCGCTGCGTTCGCTGTTGCCAAATCCCACCAACCCCTTTTTAGCATCGTCCGCTCCCAGCGAGGTCGTTAAAATAATAATGGCGTGCCGGAGGGAGATTTTTTTGCCGGCCGCGTCCGTAATCGCGCCATTTTCCAGCATCTGGAGCAGGAGCCGCGTCACGTCTTTGTGCGCCTTGTCAATTTCGTCAAATAAAATGACCGAGTAAGGGTTGAGTTTAATTTTGTCGGAGAATTGGTTGCTTTCTTTGTACCCCACATACCCGGCGGGGGAGCCGAGGAGTTTTGACACGCTGTAGCCTTCGTTAAATTCGCTCATGTCCAGTTTAATCAGCGCGTCTTGGCCCGGGTAGAGCGTTTTGGCCAGCGTTTTAGCTAGTTCGGTTTTGCCTACCCCGCTTTCGCCCACGAATAAAAACGAGACCAAAGGCCGTTCGGCATTGGACAGGCCCAGCTGAGCTTGACGCACTAATTTACTCACCATTTCAATAGCGGTCTTTTGGCCTACTACCGAGTCCGAGAGATGCTCGGCTAAGCTGCGCATTCCCTGGCTGGTTTCTAAAATAAGTTCGCTTGGCGCGATACCAGTTATTTTGGCTACTTGGGCCACCACGTCTTTTTCCGTTACCGTACCCACGCGTTTGATTTTTTTAGTATCAGCCAGCGCCGCTTGTTTTTTAATGACCCCGCTCAGTTCTTCCTCTTCTTTTTTATATTTCACGGCGGCTGTAAAATCATCCGCGCCAGCGGCCGCTTCTTTAGCGTTAATCGTTTGTTCTAATTGCTGTTCCAGCCGCCATAGTTTGCTTACGGCCGGGGAGCCTTTGGCCGTGAGGCGCT
Organism: Candidatus Magasanikiibacteriota bacterium; assembly: GCA_023246725.1. Taxonomy (GTDB): domain Bacteria; phylum Patescibacteriota; class Patescibacteriia; order Magasanikbacterales; family GWA2-37-8; genus SICD01. The sequence continues at coordinate 74,146 of JAHFHV010000001.1, forward strand.
TGGCCGCGGCGGTTTCGTCCAAAAGATCAATCGCCTTATCAGGTAGAAATTTACTGGTGATGTAGCGAGTCGAGAGTCGGACGGCCGCGGCCACCGCCTCGTCAGCAATCGTCACTTGGTGGTACGTTTCATAATTAGCTTTAAGGCCATTCAAAATCGCAATTGTGTCCGCCACGCTTGGCTCGGGCGTAATAACCGGCTGAAAACGGCGCTCCAAAGCCGGGTCGCTTTCAATATATTTTTTGTACTCGCCCGGAGTGGTGGCGCCAATGCACCTAAGTTGCCCGCGCGCCAACGCCGGCTTTAACAGGTTGGCCGCGTCCAGAGTGCCTTGGTTAGAGCCAGCGCCCACAATGTTATGAATTTCATCAATAAACATAATAATATCCGGCCGGCTCGTTACTTCCTCAATCACTTGTTTTAAGCGGCCTTCAAATTCGCCGCGGTACATCGTTCCGGCTATCAAAAGACCCATATCAAGGCTGTAAATTTTTTTATTCAATAACAGTTCCGGTACCCGTCCGGCCACAATCCGCTTAGCCAAGCCTTCTACAATCGCGGTTTTTCCCACGCCCGGCTCGCCTAGGAGAAGCGGGTTGTTTTTGGTGCGCCGGCTTAACACATGAATCACCCGCTCAATTTCTTTGTCACGTCCAATCACCGGGTCAATGTCGGCCTGCGCTTCGGGAGACGTTAAATTCGTCGCGAACCAATCTAAAGCGGTTTCTTTTTTGCGCCCCGAATTTTGCGCGCTTGATGGCTTGGTTTTTTTGGCCTCGACGTGGTGAGAATGTTCGGCGTGCCAAGCATCGCCTAAATTTTCTTGGAGCCTTTCTACCACCTCGGCCACTTCCGTGATTCTGGGGAATTGGCTGGCATTGCTAAGGACGGCATCCAGCTGATGCGCCAGGTCGGAAATTTTTACCATGTTTACTTTTAACACATCATCAATGAGCGCGTCGTTCAGCCGGATAATGGCGATGAGAAGGTGCTCGGTGCCAATGTAGGCGTGACTATTTTCCTGGGCGATTAGCATGGCTTTCTCCAGCGCAGTTTTGGTGGCCGGGGATAACGGCGTCAAAACGGCTTGAGCCGTCGCTCCCGGGCTGGCTGGAGTCAGAGGTTCGGCGGCCGCCGGCAAGCTTAATACAGCCTGCTCCATGGTTTTAACATTCAGCTTAAGGCGATTCAAAATTTCGGAGGCCACCGAGCCTTTTTGAGTGGACAAGGCAAACAAGACGTGGATTGGCTCCACGAGCGGGTTGTTGAGTTCCGCCGCCACCTGAATACTGCGCGCCAACACATCGCGCAAGTGGCTGGAAAAACGGTCGATGATGTTCATAGATAATCAAAATACACGATACACGTATAACGATACAAGCGCACGATAGATGATAGATGGAGAGCAACAGACAATCATTATGTATCGTGCTACGTGTATCGTATAGGTGATTGATTTTTCAATGCATATATTATATAGTATGGGAATCGTTTAGTCAAAGTAATTTTTCTTCGTATGCCCCGTTCAAACATTGCTTCTATAATAAAAAAATTAGACACCAAAAAAGTGTTTGTGTTTGATTTAGACGGCACCCTCGCGCCTACCAAATCTCCCTTGGAACCCAGCATGACCAAATTGTTTGAACAGCTTTTGACGGTAAAAAAGGTGGCCGTGATTGGCGGGGGCAAGTACGAACTTTTTCAAATGCAGCTCTTGGATGAATTAAAGCCCACGCCTAAAAAGCTTTTTAACAATCTGTTTCTGTTCCCGACTACCGCGACCGCATTTTATCGCTATAACCAAGGCTGGAAACTAATGTACAAATTAAATTTATCCGCCGCCGAGGCGAAAAAAATTAAACACACGTTTGAAAAAGTGTTTACAGAAATCGGCTACCGGCACCCTAAAAAAATATACGGAGAGTTAATTGAAAATCGCGGCTCGCAAGTCAGCTTTTCCATTTACGGCCAAGATATTGTGGCGGTTTTAGGCAAACGCGGCATCCGTATGAAAGAGGAGTGGAAGAAAAAACACACGCCGCTAAAAATGAAGATAGCCAAGCTTATGCAAAAATATTTACCGGAATTCGCGGTGCGCGCCGCCGGGCACACCACCATTGATGTGACCAAAAAAGGTATTAACAAAGCCTACGGCCTGCGCCAAATTGAAAAACATATCGGCGTCAAAATTAAAGACATGGTATTTATCGGCGACGCGATTTTCCCTGGTGGCAATGACTATGCCATCACCAAAACTAACATTGATTATATTCCCGTGAAGGACCCAAAAGAGACGGAAGAAATAATTAGAGAAATACTTTAAATGTCATAAGTTATTATGGAGGTACAATTCTTTGATGAGGCACTAGTAAAGTTTATCAGAACACTTGAACAATCAACTGGCGCCAAGATTTTTCGCGCAATTGATTTGCTTGAACGTTTTGGTTCAACGCTAGGGATGCCGCACAGCAAAAAGATCGCACTTCGGTTATTTGAACTGCGAATCAGAGGTCAGCAAGAAGTGAGGATTTTGTACGCATTCCATAATAATACCGCCATGTTATTGCATGGATTTGTTAAAAAAACCGATCGTATTCCCGCCCGGGAATTACGTACTGCCTTACAAAAATTAGCGACACTTGACAAAGTATAACGTATATGTTATACTGAATTTATATGAAATCATACACTGAAATTAAAAAGGAATTTCTTAAAGATCCTGCTTTCCGCAAAGCCTATGAAGAACTGGGGCCTGAGTTTGAATTGGCCAGCATGATTATTGAGAAGCGCCTGCGTAAAGGGCTGACACAAAAAGCGCTGGCTAAAAAAATTGGAACTCAACAGTCAGCTATTGCCCGCCTTGAGTCCGGAGATTATAACCCAACAATAGCGTTTTTAGAAAAAGTTTCTAAAGCGCTTGGTGCTCGTTTGTCAATCTCGTTAGGTTAGTGAATTGTATCGGCAAGTGAGAGTCCAGAAAAGTTTTTGATATACAATTTGGCTCCAGGGAGTTGCCGTTTGGAGTAGCTGTTCGTAATGGCGATGACCGACATTTTGGCATTCACTCCGGCCTGTACTCCCAAAATCGCGTCCTCAAACACCACACACTTCTTGGGTGGTGTTTTTAGTTTTTTAGCGGCTTTTAAAAACATGTCGGGCGCTGGTTTGCCACGCGTAATGCCGCTGGCGTCAATAATGAAAGAAAAATATTTACGCAGCTTCGTTTTACCCAGCACAAACCGCACGTTTTCCGGTGGCGCCGAGGTCGCTAAGGCCATCGGAATTTTGGCGCGTCGGGCTGTTTCTAAAAATGTGGTAAGGCCAGACAGTGACGCAATATGTGGCGCGTAGGTTTTACGGTAATAGGCCTCGCGCTCATCATCCCAGTGCTTCGTTTGCTCTGCCACTGCGGCATTGCCAAACAAATTATGCATTACTTCCGCGCCGCGTCTGCCGTTAATGTGGTTGTTAAAATAATCGTTGCTGAATTTTTTACCACGCATTCTGCCGGTAAAGTTTTTTTCGTGCCATGTAAAAAATTCCCGCCAAGCGCGGCGGTGAAAGGGGATACTATTTATGATGACGCCATCCATGTCAAAAATGAAGGCGAGGTCACGAGGAGGCATATAATCAATAAATTATTTTTCGGCGGTACACCCAGATCTTGGTAAATTTTCTTAGCCAAAAAATCATCGATCAATAAAAAAAGCGCCTGCGCGGTGCTTTTAAGCTAATCTTTTTTGGGTCCAAATTTTGGTGGTGCTTCAAATTGTTTTATAGCTACCTCCCATAAAGACCTTCCCTTTACCTGTAGGTCGGGCCTTGCTAGAGTTTTTTTAACCTTTTCCACAGAGTGTTCAATTGCCTCTCTCGAATCCGCGCCAGTTACAGTCGCGAAGTCTTTGCGAATCTCATCCAAAAATTGTTCCTTAATTTCAGTCAAAAAACGCAACATATCGTTTTTAGATGTTAAGGTAGTTACAGCTGCCCTGAATATATCCCCATCTTGTCGTAGCAAAATAGTTAACAGACTTTCAGGAACCTGATCCATATTTTTAGAATTTAAGATTAAAATTTTTAATTTCAAACTACACGCCCATTGTTCTTAATTTCTTTATACGTTCCTCAATCGGCGGATGGGTAGAGAAAAGTTTGCTTAAAGATTTGCCTTGGAACGGATTGGCCAAAAATAAATGCGCCGTAGCGGTGGAAGCTTGCTTCATGGGCATTTTTTCGGCCGCGATTTTTTCGAGTGCGCTCGCGAGGCCCTCTGGATAGCGCGTCAAAAGCGAGCCAGAAGCATCAGCCAAATATTCCCGCCGACGCGAAATGGCTAGTTTAATAAGTTCCGCGATAAGGGGAGAGAGAATCGCCAGCACAATGCCAATTATCATAAATATGGCGCCAGCATCGCCGCCGCGATCGTTGCTCCTTCGCCCGAATAAAAAACGGCTGCGTAAAAAAATGTGCGAGAGAATGGAAATGGAGCCAACCAGCACGGCCACCAAGGTCATAAATCGGATATCATAATTTTTGACGTGGGAGAGTTCGTGGGCGAGAACGCCTTCTAGTTCTTCGTTAGCCAATTTTTCAATAGCGCCGGTGGTTACCGCAACGGACGCTAACTCCGGCTTCCGGCCGGTGGCAAAGGCATTTATGGCCGGGTCGTTAATGATATAAATTTTCGGTACCGGGGTTCCAGACGTAATGGACAAGTTTTCCACCATTCGGTACAGGTACGGATTATCGGTTTGCGTAATTGGCTTGGCGCCGCTGGTCCACAAGGCAATTTTATCGCCATGGAAATATGAAATAGCGGTGCTGAAAAGTGAGAAAATAATCGCGATCCAAACCCCGCCATACAGGGTATCTCCCACTGCCATGCTATACACATAGCCCAAACCAATAATTATGGCGATGAAAATCGTCATCAAAAGTACGGAGCGCCGTTTGTTACTATTTATTTCATTATACATATCTTTCTAGCTGGCCAGCATTCGGGTCGCCGGGTTCGCGAAAAGGATGACCTTTTGTTTCGTCGGACATACAACAACAATTAAACAATAGAACAATTAAATCGAAACAGAGATCCTTCACTACGTTCAGGATGACAGTTGTTTAGAACTGAACTTTGACATTTGCCCGTTCCGCTTCAGCCGCTTGGAAGAAATCGTATTTGGTAAAATGCATCATGCCGGCGAACATATTGGTGGGGAAGACCTGGAGTTTGGTGTTGAAGTCGCGCACGTTGCCATTGTAAAATCTCCGCGCGGCCTGAATTTTATTTTCCGTATCCGAAATTTCATCTTGCAGTTGCAAAAAGTTTTGGCTGGCTTTGAGTTCAGGATAGTTCTCCGTCACGGCGAACAAAGTCTTGAGCGTGCCGGAGAGCTGGTTTTCAGCTCGTTCTTTGTCGGCCAAGGACGCCTGTGGGTTGTTGCTTGTTGCCATTGCAGCAGTGCGCGCCTCAGTTAATTTTACCAGCGTCTCGCGTTCGTGCGTCATGTAGCCTTTAACCGTTTCCACCAGATTTGGAATCAAATCATAGCGGCGTTTGAGTTGAACGTCAATGTCGCTCGTGGCTTCATCTACCTGGTTACGACTCCGAATCAGACCGTTATACATCATAATAAGCCATAAAACGAGCACGACGACGACAGCGAGCACAATATAGGTTGGGGTCATATGATTTGACGAAATTATGTGAATTTCCACAGAAATTCATGCCGCTCGCGCGGCCCGCGTCTCATTTGAAGCGCGGCTTAAATAAGGTTAATTCAAGCCAATAGCTTGGCTTTTTTATGGAGGTAGTATATAATGAGAGGGCAAAATTGTAAACCCCAATTATCATCCTGAGCACATTCGCTCCGCTCAGTATAAACTCCGCGAAGGATCTCTGTTGAGTCGCTAATTGGACAGAGATTCTTCGTTTCACTCAGAATGACAGTAAATTACGTATGCTCACTTTATTAATTTTCATCGCCGTTCTGGCCATTCTTGTTCTCTCCCATGAATTTGGCCATTTTGTGTTTGCGAGGCTTTTTGGCATGAAGGTTGAAGAGTTTGGTTTTGGCTTCCCGCCCCGACTTTTAGGGATTCGTCGAAAGACGGTCACCCCTCCCCACGGTCACCCCCCCGCCGGGGTGGAATCGTTGTCTCCCCCCTCACAGGGGGGTACACAGGGGGTGTTGGCCAAACGCTGGCAAATCGTTTGGGGCAATAAAAACGTCAAAGCTTTAGAAAAAGAAGAAAGTTTGCCCGGCGGAACAGTGTACTCGTTCAACTGGCTGCCGCTCGGTGGATTTGTAAAAATAAAAGGTGAAGACGGTGGAACTAGCGACCAGGATAGTTTTGCGGCTAAAGCGTGGTGGAAAAAATCCGTTGTGCTTGTCGCGGGCGTTGGCATGAATATTTTAGTTGGAGTCGTTCTCATCAGTTTGGGGTATATGGTTGGTCTGCCTACAGCGCTTGATGGCATAAAGGATGTCAGTAAGATTGCCGACCGCCATGTGGAAGTGGTCCAAATATTGCCCGGCAAACCGGCCGCAGCCGCCGGCATTGTAGAAGGCGATCGCATTGTTGCCGTTGGCGCGCTCAACAACCCTCGTTTGGATGAGCTCCGCGCGTACGTTGACGCGCATAAAGATGAAACAATTCCCGTAACAATTATTCGCGGGCCAGAAACGATTATAAAACAAATTCACCCTACCGTGTATGCCGACACGGGCAAAGGCGGTTTGGGGGTAGGCATCGTGGAATTGGGCACGGTGCGCTTCCCGTGGTACCAAGCCATCGCTCGCGGCGCTGTCACGACCGTGCAATATCTTAAAACCATTATCACATCTTTCTATTATCTACTTAAAGATTTATTTTCCGGCGCGGGGTTGTCCGCGGGTGTCTCTGGGCCCGTTGGTATTGCCGTTATGACCGGCCACGTGGCGCGTCTGGGCTGGGTGTATCTTACACAATTTATTGCCATGCTGTCTTTAAATCTCGCCGTGCTTAACATTTTGCCCATTCCGGCTTTAGATGGCGGCCGCCTCTTGTTTGTCATTATCGGCAAAATTTTCCGCCGTCCAATTAAAACAAGATATGAACAGCTGGCGCACGCCATTGGCTTCGCGCTTCTGCTCCTCCTTGTTGTTGCCGTTACCGTAAAAGATTTGGGCACATTCAAAGGATTATTTGTTGAAGCCTTCAACAAGATATTTTAATAGAACACGGATTCAACGGATCTAACGTATCAAAACAGATTCCCTCCAGAGGCGGGCAGGCGTGCGCATTCGTTTAATTCGTTCAATCCGTGTTCTATAACGCAATAGAGTATGCAAAATAAATTTGAAGAATTAAAAGCCCAAGCCCTGCTGGCGATTAAAGCGATTAAAGACAGCGCGGAGTTGGTGGCGCTGGAAAATAAACTGCTGGGGCGGAAAAGCGGGGAGCTTACGAACCTCATGAAAGGGTTAAAAGATTTGGGTGATGGTGTAAAAAAGACCGTTGGACAGTTGGCCAACACCATTAAGATTGAGATTGAGGCTAGCCTCGCGAGCAAACGACGCGAGCTCCAAACAGCTGATTGGAGCGTGGCCATGGAAAAAGAACGCCTGGATATTTCGCAACCTTCACTCCCGCCTCAAGAACGTGGGCATTTCCACCCCAACACTATTATTCAAAAAGATTTGGAAGATTTATTTAGTACAATGGGTTTTATGGTATTAGACGGGCCAGAGCTGGAGAGTGATTATTACAATTTCACTGCGCTCAACATTTCAGCAAATCATCCGGCGCGCGATTCGCAGGATACGTTTTATATTAAAGGTCATTCAAATTGGGTGATGCGCACGCACACCTCGCCCGTGCAGGTCCGTGGCCCACAAAAATATGGCGTGCCCATTCGCGCCATTGTTCCTGGCAAATGCTATCGCAACGAGGCAACCGATGTCCGCCATGAACACACCTTTTATCAATTGGATGGGATTGTGATTGATAAAGGGATTAACCTTAGCCATATGAAGGGAGTGCTCGAAGCCGTGGCCAAACACCTCTATGGCCCAGAAACTAAAGTCCGCATGCGCCCAAAATATTATCCTTTTGTAGAACCCGGCGTCAACGGCGAGGTCACCTGTTTTTTATGTAAAGGCCAGGGTTGTCGCTTGTGCAAAAAAACCGGCTGGCTCGAAATTTTTGGCGCCGGCCCCATGCACCCGAATGTTTTAAAAGAAGGTGGTGTCGACCCCAAAGAATACCAAGGCTTTGCGTTTGGTTTTGGCCTCACCCGCCTTGTGATGCTTAAGTACGGGATTGATGATATTCGTTTACTCGAAAGTGGGAATCTAAAGTTTCTTGAGCAGTTCTAAATGCGTGGGAACAGATTTAGACAGATTGTGAGACGGATATAGACAGATGTGATATAAAATATATGGAGGGGAAAATTTTTTTAGAAAAGGATCTGAGTTATAAAGTTGTTGGATGTTTTTACACTGTAAGAAATTTGTATGGTAGCGGACTGCGAGAAGAATTTTATGACAAAGCGTTAGGGGAAGTATTGGTTGCTGGTCAACTAACATTTGTAGATAAGCCAAGCGTTCCATTATATTCAAAAACGACAGGAAAAATAATCACTCACCGGGTACCAGACAAGCTCGTGGCCGACAAAATTATTGTTGAGGTAAAAGCTAAACCGTTTGTTTATCGCAGCGATATTAAGCAGATTAACGAATATTTAGCAATAACGCCATACGAAATTTTATATCTGGTAAATTTTGGAGAAGCACAGTTTAAACCAGTTCGAATTATTCAAACAAATGATCGCAAACCATTTCTACGTTTCACCAAATCTGTTTAAATCCGTTTCACAATCTGTAAAAATATGTTTCTTAGCTTTACATGGCTTAAACAACACGTCAAACTCCCCGACTCAACGACTGCCGAAGAAGTAGCGAAAAAATTAAAGTTGAGTACGGTGGAAGTGGAAGGAATTACTTATAAGGGTGAGAATTTAGATGGGGTAGTGGTGGGAGAAATTTTGGAAATTACCAAACACCCCAATGCCGACAAATTAAGTTTGGCGCAGGTTGATGTGGGTGAAACCAAACCACGTCAAATTATTTTTGGCCAAATGGTAAAGATGGAAACTGGATTTAAAGTTCCGGTGGCGCTTGCCCCAACTGTGCTCCCTGGCGGACGGGAAATTAAAAGAACCGCGATGCGCGGTGAGACCTCCGAGGGCATGTTGTGTTTAGATCAAGAAATGGGCCTTTTAAAAGAGGGCGTCAGCATTCAGTTTTTTGGGAAAGAAGTAAAACCTGGGACACCAATCACCAAAGCACTATGGCTTGATGATTACATTTTAGAAATCGACAACAAATCGCTCTCCAACCGCCCTGATCTGTGGGGGCATTACGGCATGGCGCGCGAAGTAGCGGTTTTGTTTAATCGCGAAGTTGAGAAATACGCAACCGAGAAAATTGTTGATGGTAAAGAGGTAAAATTAAAAGTTACGGTCGAAGATTTTAAAGCTTGCCCAAAATTTGCCGCCGTTGCCATGAGCGGAATTAAAATTGGCCCGTCGCCCGAGTGGTTACAAAAACCACTTAGCGCAGTTGGTTTGCGCCCGATCAACAACATTGTCGACATCACAAATTTTGTTATGCTCGACATCGGCAAACCGCTCCACGCCTTCGACGCCGTGACGCTCAAAAAACCACATCTCGTAATTCGTTATGCCAAAGAAGGGGAGAGATTAAAATTATTAGATGGCCGCGAAATTAATCTTACCCCCGAAATGATGGTGGTCGCGAGCGATGAAAAACCAGAAGCTTTGGCCGGCATTATGGGAGGAGCAGAGAGTGCCATTAGCGACAATACAACTACCGTTATTTTTGAATCAGCCATTTGGGATGCCGCCATGATTCGCAAAACTTCCACTAAACTAGGAATAAGAACCGATGCCTCGGCTCGTTTTGAAAAAAGTTTGGATCCAGCGCTGTGTGAAGAATCTTTGGCCAAAGCCGTTGAGCTTGTTAAAGAAGTTTGTCCGGGCGCAGTAGTTGCGAGCCGGCTTATTGTTGAAGGTAAATCTCATTTATTCACCGGGCCCTTAGAAATCCCGGTAGAATTTTTCGCCAAAAAATTGGGCGTGGAAATTCCGACAAAAACCATCGTAAGCATTTTAGAGCGTCTAGGTTTTGGCGTTACCGAAAAGAAAAAGTTCCTCCTGGTAAAAATTCCTTCGTGGCGTGCGACCAAAGATATTTCTATTGCCGAAGATGTGGTGGAGGAGGTGGCGCGGATCTATGGCTACGATAATATTCCCGCGACCTTGCCCACGTTCCCCATTACGCCACCAGAGACAAACAAACTGCGCCAGCTTGAGCGCGCGGTGATTGAGTTGTTAGTTCGCGAACTAGGGTTTACCGAAGTATATAATTATTCCTTCGTGAGCGAGGCGCAGATTGTTAAATTTGGCGATGATATAACCAGATACCTTGAGCTCGACAACCCACTTTCCAAAGAGCGGCCGTATCTGCGCCGGCATCTCTTAAATAATTTATTAGAAAATATCAAACAAAATAGTGCTCGTTACAGCTGGCTAAAATTATGTGAAATTGGCAAAGTGTATCATCCGGAAGACGCTGGTCCGCGCGCGGAAAATAACGGTGACGAACTTTTGCCCAGCCAGGACACGTGGCTGACCGCGGTGTACACTGACAAAGAAAACGATAATCCGTTTTGGGAAGCGCGCCGCGCCGCCGAAGCGATCGCGGAAAATTTAAAAATCAATTGGGAGATTATTCCAGCCGGGGAAAAGGCAAAACCATCCCAGCACCCAGCGCGCACCGCTCTCATTAAATTTGGCGATCACAAACTCGGCGCGATTTCCGAACTGCATCCGGCGGTGGCTGAGGCGCTGGGAATTGAGGAGCGTGTTGGCGTGTTTACGCTCAATTTGAGTTTGGCGGCCGAACATTTCGGTCAGTTAGTGAACCTAGCTGGTTATCAGCCACTCTCCCTTTTTCCCGAAGTCATCCGCGACATTGCTTTTGTCGTAAAAAAAGAAATTACCCACGCTGATATCCTCAAAGTTTTGAGTCACGTTGATTCGCTTCTTACAAAAGTTGAGCTCTTTGACGTGTTTATGGGCGAGGGGATTGGCCAGGGTTATAAAAGCATGGCCTATCATCTTACGTACGCGAATCCAGCCCGTACGCTCACAACCGAAGAGGTAGATAAAGTACAAAGTAAAGTGGAGAAAGTTTTACAAGATAAATGTGGAGCGGAGATGAGGAAATAATTTTGTTTGTTGATTTTTTGTCTGTGGACAAAAAGTGTGGTATACTACTATCACGCTTTTTTAATTTATTCGCGAGTTGCGCCGCGCCTCAAAGGACGTTGCGCGGGCTACGTCTCAATAGACGTTACGTAGCATGATTTCGTTCAATCACATTATTTCGTCAAATCATATGATCGAAACTTCTAAAGACATTTTATATCTCGTTATCTCATTTTGCGTTTTGTGGGTCACGGTATTTTTATGCTGGATGTTTTATTACGTTACCAAAATTTTAAAAAACACCAATCAGATTGTCGAAGAATTCCGCATGCGACTTCAAACACTCACGGAAGCCATCAATTATATCCGCGGCAAGGTAGAAAATATTTCTAGCTTAATGACCTTAGCCACGGAGGGTGTAGGTGGCTTTGCCAAGAAATTTGTTACCAAAAAAGC
>JAHFHV010000002.1:0-52359 GCA_023246725.1 Candidatus Magasanikiibacteriota bacterium
TGTTTGCCGCCACTCTCGGCAGCGCAGAGGACGGCAACCCCCTCTGTGCTCCCCCTTGGTAAGGGGGAGATACCAACGACCGAACAAAAACTGCGCGTCATGGTAGAACATACCTATCTTTTTGAAAAACTCCTCGGAGACAAAAAAAGCTTCCACATTATGAAGAAGCATTACAAAGCGTACGTGAATGGTTTTGACGGAGCGAAAGAATTGCGGGTGGAGTTGATGGAGAGCGCTGCTGACGCATCTGAAGTTGAACAAATTATCAACAAATTTCTACTTACCAATTGTCATCCCGAATCCCCGTTCTCGGGGTGAGGGATCTCTGTCCCAATCGTTGTCATTCCGACCGTAGTGGAGGAATCTCGCCAACAATCGCGAGATCCCTCGGCTGCGCTCGGGATGACAGTTGCGACACCCCGCAACTGCGGGGCTCGTCGGCCGCGAGGCCTCGCTCGGAATGACAATGCCAAAACCCATGTCGCAATAACACACCGCAGATTAACCGAACGGCAAATTCTCCGGCGGCGCGGCGTCACCAGCAGACGTTCCTTCGCCTTCGGCAGGGAGGGTGGGCGGCCCGGGCTCATGGTGCGCCGCGGTAATGCCTTTGCGCCGCAGAGGCGTTTCGCTCCACTCAACCGGCAGGCCGGTGGGCGGCTCGCCGCGCTTATAGCCGGCTTTCTGTAATAGCGGCGTCTTTACAAACGGCAATGGGAAATGCCAAATAGTGGCTAATTCTTCTATATTTAAAATATAGCTGGGGCAGCGCTTCCATTTAATTTTACGCTGCTTATAGGCTTTTACAAACGTGCGCTTAAAGCGGTTGCTCTTAGCATGGTTGCGGTCATAATGCGCGTGCGTGGTCATGTAGGGCACAATCGCGTTCCGGTTCATCATGTGAAACTGGTTTAACGCGCCCACAAACCCGTCAATACAGCGGTTGGGCGCGAACACTTCTTTACGGGCGGCATACAAAACCCTTAGCTTACTTTTAAATCCAATCTTCGAAATCTTATCTTCAATTGCTTCCACGGTTTTTTTGCCGCCCGGCGACAATTTATCCGCTCCACCGGCTTTTTCTTCATGGTGCTCTTCGGGCTCAAAACTCCAGTACCAAATATTTCCCAGTTCCTTCATAATCGCCATGGGTATACTGGCAAATTTGCCGGCTAGCGAATCATGGTGGTGCACCTCGTTGCCCATCAGTTTTTTTACCAAATCAATCCCCTTTTCTTTCCAGTGTCCGCTCACCGGTTCAATAATGAGTTGCATCCACAAATTTTCACCATGACCCAGGCGCGTAAAATTTTCCAGTATCGCGGCCATCGGGTCGCTAAATACCGCGTCTTTGCTTAACTGATATTCAAAATCATGGTAAGTGCGTATGGGGTACGCGTCTTCCTCGGCCAGCTTAAACTCTACCCCCAAAACGTCATGCGTCTCGCTGGGGTAGCGATTGGGAGTGCTGTCAACATAATCTTCCACTTCGGTAATCTCGGCTTCGGTGTACTGCGCGTAAATGGCCGCTTCCACCAAATCCCTAAATTCCACTTCGGTGCGGACTAAAAATTGAATATACCCTTCAATGCTAATGACTTCAAAACTAAACCATTTTTGTTTTTTGCCTTTCCAAAATTTTTCAAATACCGTAATGTGCGGGGAGGCGCCAGAGAGGTGGGCAAAGACCTGCTCCACCGCCTTGGGAGTTTGAATAAATAAAGGCGGAATATCCACCGCCAAAACCACCCACTCCCAATGCGGAATATATTTGGTTTTTTCGCGGTAATCCACCCACAATTCCGCCAGAGTCTTAACAAAAAATAAAATAAGAATTACCCAGCCAATGAGCGCGAACAAAACCACGGCCATCTCGGGCACGCTCAAACTCATAAACCAATCCCAAAAAGAAAGGTCGATTGTCAATCCGGGGAAAATCTCCATACCACAGTTAAAAGTTCATAAAGTTTTTAAAGTTATAAAGGTTTGCGTTTACTTTACAAGCCTTATAAACTTTCAACTTTATAAACTGGTCAATGTTTCTTCCCTCCATGCCCGCCCGCGTCCACAAATTTATACACGCCGCCGTAAATAATGAGGCAGCCAAACGCCACCCACCACCACCCATGGCCACCCGAAATATAGCCGCTCCAAAACGCCATTAGGGTAATAAGGGTAAACACAAACGCAATAACATGGCGGAGACCAGTATCGTTCATATAATTTAGATTATGGATTAACCAGTTTAGTATACCATATTGGCCTAAATTGCGGAATAAACAAAAATAGCCTATCTAAGAAGCTATTGTTGCCTGGTCTCTTTTAAATTTTTTTAAGCAAACCTTTAAATTCTTCTTTGCTGATTTGGGCCTGGCGAAGTATAGAGAAAAGCGTTCCGATTGGCACAGATTTATTGTGAATCGCGATAGTTATCTTTCTGCCATCCGCGTGAGAGAACCGCGCATGGCTCCCGCTTTGCCGAACTATTATAAAGCCACAATGCTCCAAAATAGCAACCAGCTGTTTGGGCATCACCTGGGGAAAGCCGGTCATACGTTAGGCTGAAAGCTCACCCTGACAGACGTCAAAAGAGATCGTTCGTTTGCTTCATCCTCAATAACTTCGCCCTCAGCCGCGATTGATTGCAAATGAAAGGTGACAAGCTGTTTGATATTCTTTAAAGCCTCATCAATCGTTTCTCCCTCATCAGCCAGACCAAGCGCCGGGCACTGCACTGAATAGCAAAGTTCGCCCGTGCCACTGCGGCGGTCTGGCGTTACAATAACATTATAATTAAAATCTTGGGATAACATACGTATGCAAAATTATATACATCACTAATATCATAATCAATTCTGACAGTCTTGTCAATATATATAAACAGGCCATCTATCCACAGAAACAAAAAACCAACCTACTCACCATAATTTCAGCGTACTGAAACTATAATGAGTCTCGTAGGTTGGTTTTCCGCTTAGCCTTCCCGCGACCCTGCATTCCAGGCCGCGGCGAGCCTCTTGTAGGGTGTTTCCTCCGTTGGCTCCTCCTTTTCACTTGCTAGTAGCGACACACGTCACGAGGAACGGGGGTCTCTAGGCAAATTCACGACCACAGGCTCTCCGGAGTAGGCGGCATAAGTTTGGCCGTCGACGTGTACGCCCTGACGACTCATTGCCTCGAGATAGTCCAGCCTCTGGCCGAACAGATTTCGCGGCATTGCGCCTTGTTCAGGGACACGCTCGGGCACTCGCGTTGTCTTCGCTCGTTTTTTGCCTTTTCCTTTGGCCATTGTCAAATCTCCGCGGGCAAATTTTTACCCACGGAGATCCTACCATATTTAATCGTTTTCGTCAATACAAAAACCTCTCCAAACTTGGAAAGGTTTATAAATCTTTTAATCTTCGAATCTTTCAATTTTCACCTCGCACTCATACTGCCCGCCGCTTATACCGCTCGGCCAATACCAAAAGCGGGCTGGCGATAAAAATAGAGGAATACGCCCCGCTGGCCATGCCAATAAAGAGGGCCAGAGCGAAATAGTGCACGGTGGGGCCGCCAATAAAATACAACGCTCCAAGCGGGATAAGAACGGTGAGCGTGGTATTTATCGAACGCATCAAAGTCTCATTTAAGCCGTTGTTAACCATAGTGGAAAAATCATCCGCGCGGCGGGTCTGTAAATTCTCGCGCACTCTGTCAAACACCACAATCGTGTCGTTCACTGAATACCCTAAAACCGTCAAAAGCGCCACCACAAAGGCAATATCTACTTCAACCCCCGTAAAATGCCCCAGCGCGGCAAATACTCCCAAAACGAGTATCACGTCATGAATCATGGCCAATACCGCTACCGTGCCGAACTTCCAGCTGGCGACCGGCCGCGACACTTTGCGAAACGCGTAGGCCATATACAAAATAATACCAAGGCTGACGGCAATAATGGCCCAAATAGCGCGCTGGCGAAGCTGCCTACTCACGGACGCGCCAATGGTTTCAAAACTTTTTTCGCTTACCACATTTCCATTCGTACCAAACTGGCTACGAATTTTTTTAAGAATAGCCTGGTGCTGTTCTTCGCTTAAAAAATTAGTGCGGATAATCATTTCATTGTCACCTGATTTTTGAATCATCGTGTCTTTAAAACCGGCCTGGCTAAATATTTTTTCCACCAGCGCGCTGTCGGGCCTATTGGTGGCGAAAGACACATCTAACAGGGACCCGCCGGTAAAATCAATCCCCGGCTTTAACCGCCAGCCAATGAGCGCGACTAAACAGAGGAGCACGGTAATGGCGCCAATGGTGAGCCAGATTTTTGAGTATTTAATGAAAGGTATAGTCATAATATTTTACTTCCTAAAAACATCCAATTCGCTTTGTCTTTAAAATAACCAAACACAAACCGCATAATCACGCGCGTAATAATAATGTTGGTAAACAAACTTACAATGGTGCCAATGGCCAAAACCACCGCGAACCCCTGAATAAAGCCGCTGCCAAACCAAATTAAAAGAGCGCAGCTAATTAAACCGGTCACGTGGCCATCCCGAATGGACGGCCAGGCACGCAGAAATGACTCTTCGCTGGCGCTTTTAAGCATTTTCCCCAGGCGCAATTCTTCTTTCAGACGCTCAAATACTAATACGTTCGCATCCACCGCCATACCAATGGACAAGATAAACCCGGCAATGCCCGCTAAGGTCAAAGTCACTCCCAAAAGTTTAAACAGCGCCAAGTTTAAAGCGGCATACACCGCGAGCGAAAATACCGAAAGTAGCCCGGGCAAGCGATAATAAATCACCATAAAAATCATGACAATAATAAGGCCAACCACGCCGGCTTTAAAACTCTTGGCAAGCGAATCCGCCCCCAGCGTAGCGTCTACTTTTTGCTGGCTAATCAATTCTACTGGCACGGGGAGTGCGCCGGAATTAAGCCGCTGGGCCAAAAGCTTGGCTTCGGTAAATCCAAATGTGCCGCTAATCACCGCGCTACCACTCGTAATTGGTTCGTTAACTCTGGGGACGCTAATGGCTTCGCCATCTAAAAATATGGCTACCTGCTTGCCCACGTTTCGGGTGGTGATATCGCCAAATAATTTGGTGCCGGCATCGTCAAATTGCAGACTGACTTGAATCTGGCCAGTGCGGGAATCTTCCGCCACTGCGGCGCGTTTTAATTGCTTGCCGGACAGCCCCGTGCTCTTCCATTGTTCGGACGGCGGCACAATATCGGATGTCTGTTTATATTTTAAGAAAATACGCGCCAGCTTGTACGTGAGCGGCGTGGTCTCCCCTTTTTTATAAATTAGGTGATACCCAAACTGGGTTTCCACGGGGTCGGAAATACTGCCTACCGGCATTGAGAAGGCCATCGTTTCAAACGCCGGGACCATTTGTCCCTTTTTAAAACTTCCCAGATCACCGCCCCGGTCCCCGGCGCCCGGTTCAGTAGAGTTGGTTTTTACGAGCTGGGAAAAATTTTGCGGCGTGGCTTGTTTTTTAAGATCGCTAATTTTTGCTAATACTTCTTCTTTGGTAAGCGTGCCGGTGCAACCCGGCGCCCCTTTATAACAAATTAACAAATGCGCGGCCTGCACTTCTGGTTCGCCCGGTTGCTGGCCAAATCTTTTGACGATATTCACTCCGTCCAAAGTTTTAAGCGCCGGGCTGGAAATATCGCCGTCTTTATGAGTCTTGGCCCACGCGTACAGTTCGGGGAATTGCTGGGCTGTAATAAGACCCAAATCACCGCCATTGTTCTTGGTTTTTTCATCCTGTGAATATTTGGTAACAACATCGGCAAACGGCACGCCACTCCGCACTTCTGCCAAAGCCTTGGTGGACGAAGCATCAACTTTGAGATTAAACGCGGCCATTTGTTTTTTTTCTTCAGCGGTTAGTTCGCGCGGCGCTTCCGTATTTTCTTCTTTAAATTCAAGAACTGGCGTTTCGCCAATCATTTTTATAGCTTGATTCACATCGGTAACGCCCGGGAGTTCCACAATAATGCGATACGCCTGGCCAACCTGCGTAGTTTGGACCAGTGGTTCAGCCACGCCTAAGCCACCGCGCACGCGCCGTTCAATTACGTCCCTCACGCCTTCTACCGAACTGGCCCGGTCGCCCGGGGCAATGGTGTCAGTCTTCGCCTCATAAATTAAATGCGCCCCGCCTTGCAAATCTAAACCTAAATTAAAACCTTTGTCGGGAAGTGTAGGAATACCAAGGTTCGTTGTTCGGTTAACAGCGTTAATGGCTTTATTGGCAAAAGCAGGAGCCGTCACAACGAGGCACAACAAAAATAACACCACCGAACCGGCCGTGCGCCAAACGATTTGTGAGCGAGTGTAGGTTTTAGAAGTCGGACGCTTGTATTTAACAGCCATGTAAAAAAGAGGTATTATACAAAAGTCCCAAAATTGTACCTCAAACCATTTTTTTTGGCAAGCGTTAGGTTGTGGACTATTTAAAACCACCCCGCCAATGCGGGGTGGTTTAGGGCTAATTATACTTAAGACAGCAACAAAATTACAGGCTATGAGCCGCAGTAATTGTGTTTGTGCCAGTACAGGTGCCTTTCAAACTGCTGGTCGGAGAAGCTGGGACCAGCAATCTCCAGTAAGTAGACGACTGCGATGCGTTGGAGTCTTGCTGTTTATTGAGGTTCAACTGAAAGTCAGTCGCTGCCGAGGACAAAGCCGTGCCGTCAGCGTAAGCAAAACTAGACACGCCGCTGTACTTCTGTTGGCCCACCATCATAGTGCCGGTGGTGCAGTTTAAGTGCGTTCCACTATTCTGCACGTCAACGTCAGCGTCATTACCCGTATCAGTTATCACCAGTGTCTTAATGCCTGAAGTGTCGCCAAGATTAAGATTGCCATAGGCAATTGAGCTGCCCACGTCAATCGCGGTGAGCAGGTTAACTTCAACGTTCGCGGAATTGGTGCCGGTCGTGCCATTGGGGTCACCGGCCGTGGCTTTATCGGTGGTAGTAACAAAGGCCACCCAAGTCTGCGCGCTATAGTTACCGACTCCGTCATTAGAATCAGTCGCGTCCGCGTAATACTTAACCGTAAAAGCGCAGGAATAATCGCCCGTAATATCCGATGCCCCGCCGCCGGAACAATTTGACAGGGTACAACCGGCATTGACATAACAATTTAAATCATTGGCCGCGCAACTAGACGCGCCGGCCACGGCGCTGCGATACAGCCGAGCCACCACACTGCCGTTCGGGTCAACTTCATCACACCCGTTCAAATCAGTGTATGAGCCAGACACCGTAACGCTAGTATCAGTACTCTCGGAAAATGTCACTGGACTGGGCGCAATAACCACCGAATCGGTGGACGGGGCTTTGTTGAGAATTTCCGCGCTCGTGGAGGTGCTATCGGTCCGGGAACGCAAGGAAACAAAAATCACCAAAATCAAAAGTCCGGCAATAAATAGCAACAGCCCCATTACGTAATGAAACTTAGAATTATTTTCGGTTCCTTCAATCATATGAGGAATAAATTGAATTATTGATTAATTAATATAATACCGACCTTTACTTTTTGCCGCTAATGTTGGCTGAAGTCCCCACGTCTTTTCCGCCTGCGGGCGGTATTCCCACGGTGGCCTCTGTTTTCACCGTCGCATTATCAGGTACACCGCTCCCGCCGCCCCCTCGGATATAATTTATAATTGTTCCCCCGCTACTGTTGCCGGTTCCCTGATTTTTCCGCAAAAGCGGCTGAAGCGCTAGGACTAATCCTAAAATTAACGCGAAAGCTAGCCACGCGGCCCCGATTGAAATAAAATATTTATGCATAATTCACCTCCTTTGCCAAAATATTAAAATTTAGTCTAAACATATATTTCCTACATCATAGCATATTTTTAACAAAAAACCTACTTAATTTAGGGTTATGGTTTTAATACCTGGGGATAACTTTTCTCAACCAGCGCTCACAGCTGTGATGGTATTAAGGCCGGTGCAACTGCCGCTAACGCCAAAAACCGGCGCCACGAGCTTAAAATACATGGTGGCACCGGCGCTGGCCGCGCTGGTTTGTTTGTTTAGGTTGACAATATTCAAAGTCGGTGTGGCGGTAAGGCTAGTCATGACGGAAAAGTCCTGCCCGGGCGAAAAGGCATAATGTTGATTGGAGACCGGAATCGCGCCCCGCGCGCAAGCCATGTCCGCGCCAGATGCTTCCACGTTCAAGGCCGTATTGCCAGTATTTGTAATGGTAAGAGCAACATCGCTGGTTGAAGTCGTTCCAAGACCAAAGGCGCCATAGCCTAAATCACCGCTTAAATTAAGGGCGGTCAGCGAGTTCACTTCGGTTGCGACCGTAACACTGCTAGTTGCGCCGCTCATATCAGTCGCCAAAATCCGCGCTTCCCACTGTTCCGCCCCCCAGGTCCCAATATCGGTTGGATCGGCATAATATTGGAGCGGAATAATACATTCGTAATCTTCCGAATTGGCTTGTTGATTGGTAATCTGGCAACCACCCACTACGCGATAACAATTATTATTATCTTCCGGGCAGGCAAAAGTGTTGGCCAGTCCATTGCGATAAAAATCCACTTGCAACTGATCGGCATTAATATCGCTCGCTCCATCGGCATCGCTCACGGTGCCATGCACATAAACTAGCGTCGTCGCAAGCTCGCTAAGGTTAATAGCGTCAACTGGCGCGCCATTGGGCGTGGTCACGCTCATTACGACGCTCCCCACTACTGGCTCGGCGTTCGCCCGGGCCGGCGTTGACATATAGCCTATAAAACCCGCTAACGCCAGGCTTGCCGCCATTACAGCATACGCATAAATGAATCGATTTAACCAAACCATACGCTACAGTTTAACAATTATCAGGGTCAGCTAACTTTACGAGCCGTTCGGACGGATGCTCGACCGGCTCCCCGGCCGCCGCCGCGCCGGCGGCGGAGTATCAGCCAAACCACCCCGCCCAAACCAACCAAAACCGCCGTACCACCGCCAATCGCCAGTAGCTTAGCCGTCCGGCTCAGGCCGGGCTCGGCTACCACAAAATCAATTGTTTTCAGTTCCGATTTGCTAACGCCGTATTCTAAATAGGCTTCAGCGCGATAATGGCCAGTCTGGTTCAGACGATACGTTATAAGATATTCAGTGCTTTGACCCTTAAACACGCGTTTCGCTTCCGAGCGCAGCAAATCCAGGGTTTTTTCGCCGGATTTAATTTCCACATACAAAATTGGCTCCACCGCCACCGCCCCGCTGTTTTTTACCTGGGCTTTGAATTTAATTAGCTCGTTGGGCGCAAAGGCCAGGGCGCTACTCTCAAACAAAGAAAACTCCAAACGCTGGGCTAATGTCCCTGGCGGATGAATGCGAACATACATCTTATCCTTGCTAAAAACCACCCGCTCGCCATCATAAAACAGGGCTGTCACATTATAATCGCCTTGGGGAATCAATTCTGTTACCAGCGCCTTCAGGGACTGGCGCGCCTGCGGACCAGTATACGCCAGATCAGCTCCAGAAATAGTTTGATTTATCTCATGCGCTGGGTCAGTCACGTCGGTCAGACGCACGACAATCTTGTCCGGCCGGGCATCCACGTTGCCGGTATTCTCAAACATAAATGTCAGGAGCAGCGGGACCCCAACTTCAGTTTCTTCCACATAAGCTTGGCTAATTGACCAGGCCTTAATTTGGTTGTCGCTAACCGAAAATTTAATTTGGGCAATAACGCCGGTCATAATCCCAACGTTCGCTCCAACCTGCTGCTCTTGGCCTCCCCCGCCGGCGGAGGCCGCCGCCGCGCCCAAAAGACGCAGGATGGCAGTATGCTGGCCGTTAGCGGCCGACCGCGGCGCCAGAACAAAGGCCACTTCAGCTGTTTTTTGCCCAACGGCCATGGTCACCGTTGCTTGGGGCAATTCAATATACTGGGCGCCTTCGCCCTCTACGGTGACGCTAAAAACTTGCGCCTCGGACGCGCCCGAACGGCTTAGTTGTATCTTGCGCTCCCAGCGTGTTCCGTTAATCACATCGGTAAGCACGGTAACGCTGGGCGATACGCCAATCGCCCCGGCCGCGCGCGGCCACAAAAATAGACTTAACAGTGCGACTATGACGCCGCCGCGAAAACAATTGCTAAAATTTCTAGTCTGCATAGTTAAAATAAAATAAAAATTATAATTTTTTGGCACGGGTGCGGTAATGCTGGATAGCCGCCGCTGCTAAAACCAGCGCCCCGGCTCCGCCGACCGCAAAAATTAGCCTTAACTTTTTCCCGCCGCCGCGCGCGATCTTCTGCCAAAACGGCGGCGCCGGCACAAACTCTCGGGTTAATTCTTTGGCGGCTACCACTTGGTTATGGGATATAAACTGCAGACGCACGAGGTACTGGCCGGCCGGAGCCGTAAGCGCGACTGGCAGTTTAACCGCTCGATCGTTAAACGGCGCGGTCGCGGTTTCCCGAGCCAACGGCGCCACATAATGATAAGCCACAGCGGGGGCGGTCTGATCAATAAAATCAATCCCCAGCTGATCGATGCCATCAAGGATATTGCCCTGATTATGCAAGCTAAATAAGACGTTAAACTGGCCTCCGGCTTCAGCGCCTTCCAAAAATATATTGTCAATTAAAAGCTGTCGCCTTTCTTCCGCCACCACCGTAAAGGCAAGCGACACCGCCAAGCTAAACGATAAACCAACTTCGTTCACGTCTCCAGCCGTTTTGCTGGGCTCAGCCGTTGGGCGCACCGCCACTTGGGCCTGATATTTGCCCACTACCCCGGTGGGGGGCGCGATCGTAAGCGTCAGGGGGGCGCTCCTGTGCCCAACTGGTAAAAAAACTCTCGGGGGGGCCGTTACCCAAACCGCTCCCGCCCCCTCCACCGCAATGTCATAATATTCCGCCAGCTCGGTCCGCGACCGTGAAACCGTGATCGTCCGCTCAATCTGGCTGCCGCTTTTAACCCCAATTAATGTAACCTGCCCGGGCGTTAGCCCCAAAGCCAAAGTTGGCGCCGCGCTCATAATGAAAAATAAAAAACTCCCCCCCGCGCCAAGGCTCCAAATTAAAAATTTATTCATATAGATTAGTATACCACATTTCTTTCACCGACGCGAGAAAGTTATCCGCCCCATTGTTTTCTTTTCGCCAACCTGCTACACTAATTTAACGCCCGCTTAATTTTTTTTAGATTGTAAAAAAATTGAAAAAGATGACAACTATTAATGTGTTTTTCTACAGTCTCAAGCTATATGGCTAATCATCCCAGCCGGTTTAATCGCCAGCGCACGCTAATTCTCATTATCTGCGGCACTTTAATTAGCCTTAACCTGGCGCTCGCGGCCGTGGTATGGCGCCTGCGCCCCTGGAATTTTTTGCGAGTGGCTAATATTCCGCTCGCGGAACAGCGCCAAAGTGAAAAAAACAGTCTGTTGGTGGTAACCTTACCTCCAGCCAACAGCCGCGCCGAACTTGGCTTAATGATTTTCCGGCCCATGGACGGCCGCGCGGAAACTTTGACCGGAACCTGGCAATTTGTCTGGCTCCAGCCGAGTATTCTCGCGCTCTTTGGATCTTTCCCCAATCAGTCCGGGGTACAGCGCCTCTACTTAGTAACCGCTAAGGGCAGCGTGGCCCTTGATATTTCGCGGCTCCCTGGCGCCATTGGCAACATCCGGCCGAATAAAAACGGATCTTTAATGATTGTGGATGGACGGAGAAATCAACCCCGCCCGGGCAAAAAATTCTACTCCTGCGTTCTGACTGATTTAAAAAAAGGGCTGTGTCGGGAAGCCAAGGAACTTATCCCGGCCAAGAATTATCATTCCGACGCCAGCTACGCGCTTGAGTGGAACCCCGGCGCTGACTCCGAACTGATTATTACTGAATCCTCCGCCTCGCCCCAACGGTTTGTCTATCACTTGTCGGACAGGCTGGCTACGCCCACCACTTCGCTGGCAAAAACTGCGACCACGACCGGCCCCAACTGGGCTCTGCCACAAACGCGCTATGCGATTAAACGTTACGCCTGGGTGACTGTTATTCACGATCGGCGTTTTAACCAGAAACATTATTTTATTTTACCGCCAACGGCTCGGCTCATCTGGGTAGGGCAAAAAACTCTGCTCGTAATTAATTGGCCCGACAGCTATCTGTTAAATATCTTCGCCCGGGAAAAAAGCCGCCTGCCGCCATGGCCGCCCAGTGCCAGGGCCGCGGCTACGTACTATGGGACATTGCCGCTTGACTAGGCGGCGCGGCCAGCCGCTTAGCGCAGGCTACCACCGCTTCAAGCGGTGTGTTCGCTTTAATAAGATAAACGTGGGCGCCCAAGCTTTTGGCGTGAGCCATATCTTCCGGCTGGCCTAAATTAGACAGCACCGCCACCGGGGTACGCCGATCGCTCCGGCGGAATTGGTGGAGAAACGCGAACCCATCCATTTCCGGCATCAAAAGATCGAGCAGCACCACATCAAAAGCTTGGCCTGCCAAAATTCGCAGAGCTTCCTTGCCGTTATTCGCGCCGACCACTGTAAATCCCGCCTGGCGCAATTTGGCGGCCAACGCCTTAGCTAACGAATCTTCATCTTCCACTAATAAAATTTTAGGCATAAATTTAAAAAAATTATTATAAACTAGCTTCCCTGCCGCCACCACATCGCCTGGCCCACAATATACTCGCGGCTAACCGGCCCAAAATCGCGCGAATCGGTGCTGTGTTCGCGGTTATCGCCCAGCACAAAATATTGCCCGGGGAAAAGACGGAACTTCCGCGGTCCTGCTTGATTAACTATTTTGGTATAAACAACAGTTGGTAGATAAGGCTCAATGATCTGGCGCTCCTGCCCCATATCCGGCGCTTGCACAAAAACTTTGCCGCGCTTAATTATAATGGTTTCGCCGGGAAGGCCCACCACTCTTTTGAGCATCACTTTGTCGCTCCCCGGCACCACCACCTGAACAATGTCGTGCCGCGCCGGCCGCCTGTAAAGATATCCCAGCCGGTTTACCACAAACAGCTGGTTATCAATAAAAGTCGGCTCCATTGATTGCCCGTCCACCTGGCCAACGTCCACAACCAAAAAACGCGTCGCGAGAATGAAAAAAATAAACACGCCTAACATGGTCGCCACCCGCCACAAATAACGCTCAAACAACAAGCGTAGGTGAGCCATCAGGTTCTGGAAAAATGTCAATGAAGTGATGTCGTGGGCTGGCACAAAATTAAAAAATAAGGTATGCTATCCGTGTAAATTTTTAGTATGCGCATTAATTTTTTCTTCGGTCTGGCGGCGCTTGGTAATTATATCAAAATTTATCTGGATAGTCTCCTCCATAATCAGACGCTCATCGGCTTTGCCGGCGGCGTGGTTATGAGTTGCCTGATTACCGGATTTGTTTTAACCAAAGACCCGCGCCACCTGCCGCTCATGCTTCGTTATTCTGGCGCGGAAAGCTTCCAGCGCATCCACGCTCGTAATCCTCAAGGCAGCTATACCAAACCCTATATTGAATTTCTCAATCTCTACACGCAGGTCCGCCTGCTCGCGCTTGTCGCCATCATTGCTTTTTTTGTGATGATCGGCACGGTGGTGGTTTTAACCAAATAGACTTTGCTTAACGAAAATAGCCCACGATTGTGTTGGCGAGAGAGCGGATTGCTGATACGGCCGCGGCCGCTACCTGCTCGGAAGTGGCGCTAATAACTGCCGCCGCCCCTTGAGTAAATACCGCCACGCTGGCCACCGCGCGCCCGGCGCTACGGGCCACCAAGACTACTGTTTGCTGGCTAACGCGCGCCACCTGCCCATAAGTCGCTGTTACCGCGGCCAGGGCAGTTTGGGCCGCCACCACCACCGCCTCCCCGCCGTTTGCCGCAATGGTTTGAAATGCCGCCACTACCTGTTGCCCGGCGGCGCCGGCTGTTTCCAGCGCTTGGCTAACCGCTCCGCCAATATTGGCGGTGGCGGCCGCCACTGCCGCTCCGAGTGACCCTGATTCTACTGTTAATTCACTATTGGTTTGGCTAGAAGCTAGGGGCACAGCCTCGCTCTCGCTGTCTCCGGTCTGGTCTTCTAGAGAATGTTCATCGGCCGCCTCGTCCTTAATTGCCAAATCGCTGTTCGGCTGGCCAACTTCTTTTTCAAAATTATGTTCCGCCGCGCCATTGTTTTCCACGTCCGGCGTGGCCGCTTGTTCTGAAGTCGCCGCTTGTTCTGATTCAGAGATCACCGC
The DNA here is from genome assembly GCA_023246725.1 of Candidatus Magasanikiibacteriota bacterium. GTDB lineage: Bacteria > Patescibacteriota > Patescibacteriia > Magasanikbacterales > GWA2-37-8 > SICD01. The sequence goes on from JAHFHV010000002.1 coordinate 14,231, forward strand.
AGGAACAAACTCGCCGCTCGCCGCGTCATGAGCCTGGCTCGCCTCAACCGAATCAGCTGTGTCAGGGCTGGTTTCAGAAGGCGGCGCTGTTGTCTGCCAATCATTTCCGCCCCCGCCGCCAGTACTGCCGCCCCGAGCGTAGTCGAGGGGCGGGCAATCTTCCCGGCACTCCGCCGGCTCCTCAAAGGACTCGCAGCGGCCATTGTGGTTACAAGCAATAATGGTGACCGAAGTTTTAATGTATGCCAAACCGCGAGCCGGCCACATAAGGCTGATCGCAACAATCACGCTGAGCGCGCGGCGAAACAAAAAAAATAAACGTCTGGGCATGGTAAATTTACCAATACAAATAAGCTAGACTTTAAAGATGGTTGCCCACCAACGGCGCCACCACGGGGCGCCGCTTGGCGAACGACGCGCGGCTGACTGACCGGACGGAATGTCAACAGACCCGGCGGCAAAAACATAATTATCCGCGTGATCAAAAACCTGGGCAAAAATGTTATGCGGTCCGTAAATATTAGCCGGAAGCCTAACGGACAGCTGGCCGGAGCTGACCACTGCCGGCAGGGAAACATAATCGCCATTATCCACTTTGACTGTCACATGATCAACCCCGGAAATCGCGTCTGATGCCGCCAGCGTTAAGACTGGCCAAGAGCCGTTCCTGCCTGGATTAGTCGCGGCTACGATCGTAGACGCGCGCGGGGCCTCGGTATCAATATGCAAAGCAAAATGAGTGCTGTCGCTCCAGCCGCGGCCAGTCTTAAATTGACTGTGGAAATACCAAACGCCATTGCTCAAATTCTTAAATCGTTTAAAGCGGATTGGGGGAATAGACACCGTAGTTGGTTCTGAATCCGGATTTTGATTCAAAGACCAGCGGACCGCTGTCACGTTCGGAGGCAAGGGCCAGGCAATATCCACATCCGGCGCGTTGTACCAGGCGCTCTGGTCAGGATGAGTGAACGAACTCACGCCATCAGGCTCTTCGTTCGGGTTGACAAATTCAGCGATCCCCAAACGAGGTGAGGCGCTCGAGGCGCGTCCAGCCTGGCTCAAGGCCCCTGGATTGCCTAATTGGAGAGCGGTAACGCCAGGCGCGCTCAAGGGCAACTTGGCGGCGGGCGCAATTGTAAGCGCGGAGTTATCTGTAATTACCGGAAAAAACCCGGCCAAACTCCCGCCTTCCACTCCCCCGCCTGGCACTGGCACCGGTGTTGCAATGGAACGGACGCTCGCCGGACGCCAATCAGTCGCCACCGCGCAATGCGCGCAGTCAAATGCCAGCGTCCCAATTATGTCTCCGGCCGCATTGCCATGAAAAATTCCAGCGTTGTCAATGGTAACACCGGCAAAATTAATCCAACCCAGAGCCGCTCCCCAGGCGTAGCCAGACAGAACCCCGGCGCCATTGTTGATAACCCCGCCAGTGGCGGGACTCAAATTTAGCCAGCCATAATTGGCGCTCCAGGCAAAACCAGTCAGGGCGCTGTCGGTGATATGAATATCGCCCTGGCTGACGCCAAAATTAATCCAGCCGCTCTGGTTGCTCCAAGCGTATTGTCCGCTACTGTCAATGGTGCCATTGGTTGGCGAAGCAACCGCAACCACAGGCGTCAAAAGCGCCGCGCCTGCCAGACACCAAATAAATTTATTGATCGCGCGGAACATTGTTTGGTGCATCTAATTGAATAGGTTCGACTAGCGGGAGAGCGCCAGCGGGCGCGGGCCCGACCGGCCCAATTTCAACTGGCGGCGGCGCCAGCGCGTCGGTTTCGGCGCTCGTAGTCACCACCACCGCTTCAGTCTCGGTAATTGGCGATTCAACAATCTGTGGCCATAGCGCGCCTTCCGTGCCAGGCGCGGGCAAACTTAAGGGTATGTCGCAAGTCCCTGGCTGTTTCTGCCAATCGCCATGCACAATGCGCAGACAGTAAGCGTCGCCGGTCGCGGCGTCTTTTATTTCCAGATCATTAGTTTTCACTCGTTCAAACACGCCCACCAACGCGGTAATTTTTTGGACAAAAATTTCTTTCACAATTTTAAAGCCTTGGTTGATTTTATCCGTCAAATACTGAAGAGCGCCCGCCATTTTGTTAGCCAAAACATCGCCGAGCAAACCAGTCGTTGACGCGCTGATATAATCTTCCGTGGCTGTGGCACTCGCAATCCCTAAATTCTCCAGCCATTCATTCGCCTCAATTTGGTTGCCGGTAAAGTGGCTGTTTTTCACAAAAACTAAGGCTGAACCAACGTCCTCGCCAGCGTAGCCCGTAAGGGCTTGGCCAATAATCGGACCGGGCTTGGTCGCTTTCATGGCCACCCCCGGAATATCCGAACTGGTTAGAAAATCACCTGCCAAAATAGGGCCATTCGCCGCCGATACTCTAACCGGCACGCGCCCGGCCAAAGCGACCGGCAAGGCGTTTACGCCCTCTTTAGAAACACTGCCCACTAACAGCGCCGGTTTGGTGGCAATAACTCCAATCACCGAGCGGCCATAGGCGTGATCGGATTTTTTAACGCCAACGGCAAGGGCCTCGTCGGGCATTACTACATCGCCTGCTTGGAGTGAAGGATCGTTGGTCGCATAGAGTTCCGCCACATCCGCTCCCGTATCAATTACTAGCAAATCAAGCGATGACAGACGTACATTATGGCTTTGCGTAACAGCGCTGGCGCAAAAAGCGTACGTTTGCACAGCCGCTCCCGGATCAACATCCGTACCGCTCAATTGTATCGTCCCAACCAATGTGCCGTTAGCAACAGTTACCAGAACTTTTGTTTCTCCGATAACTGTTCCCGTGCAGTTGGTCTTTCGAATCGCCAAAATTGCGCTGCCGTCAGTATTGCTGCCGCTGACAAGCAAGGTTTGGGCATTAATATAAACATCGCCTTGCGCCGTAGCTGGCGTGATGGTGAGCGTTAAGAGCGTGCTAGTCGCGGCCGTGCTTAAGGCTGTATTAGTATCATTGCCGGAATCAGTATGGGCTCGTTGCGAATCAGACCCGCGGATGCAGACCCCGTTTTGGGCAAGGCACCCGCCGGTAACATTAATGCCACCGGCGAAGGTGGAGGTATTAGCAGTGGACGTGGCCGTAATGTAATTAACCGTTGGCGAGGTAGACGCGGTCAGAGCGTTACCGCTTCCGGAGGAGGACAGCCACCCTTGGCCAAATGAGCTGGCGCCAGTTCCGCCGCTATCCACGGTAAGAGCCGCGGCCAGCGTGAGAGCGCCGGCGCTGGAAAATGATGAGGTGGCAGTGGCGCCAAAATACGCCTTATTAAAAACCGATAATTGCGACGAAGAGGCAGTGGTGAGCGACACGAAGGCTGGCAACGAAAGCGTGAGAGCGCCGGTAGCGGCCGAAGCGGTAATTTGGTTGGCCGTCCCAGCCAACGCAGTAACCCCGGTGTTGGTAAACACGCCAGTTAGAGAATCGTAGGCAATACCCGCCCCAGCCGAAAGCGAGGATGACGAAATTTTGTTATTAAATAGGGCCCAATCTACTGCCGAGATAAACCCGCTGGCGCTGGATCCAGCCTGCGCCACTTGAATAGTAGCGCCGCCCCCCAAAACAGCATTACTACCGCCTGTAATCGTAAGAATTGCGGAACCAGTTTCGATTAGATTCCCGCGGGTTGTCGTGGCCAAAGCGCCGCCGCCATTTCCGAGCAAGACGGTGCCGGATGCCAGATTTGACCACCCGGTGCCGCCATTAGCAATGCCCAAAACGCCGGTAACATCGGACGCTAAATTGATTAGAGCCGCGGACACAGCACCGGAAACAGCTTTGAGCAATCCAGATAAAGCCCCAAGACTAAAATTAGTGGCCGCCAAATTGGTTGACGTAACATTGGTACTAGTGAAATTGGTGGTGGCCAGGCTTAGGGAAGTGGTGGCCACGGTGCAGTTGGGGTCGGTTGGGGAACAAGCCGGATCAAGGGTTTCTCCCGGGTTATAAATAATAGCGCGCGCTAAATTCCCTACGGGGGAAATAGCAATAAACAGCAGTAATAAAAAAACTGCCGTCGTTTGTACGATTTTTCTTGTGGCTTGTCCTTTTTTCATAGGCGCCTCGGTGGCTCCTTTTAACATCCCCCTAAACTAACTTAGTTAACCCTAATTAATAGTATACCACACTTCGCCCTTGCTTCATATTATCAAAAAAAGACCCCGGAAAGGAGTCTTTTTTTATTATCTGCCATGGCAGTGTTTGAACTTCTTGGAACGTCCGTCCGCGTGAGTGGCGCCGCAATAACAAGGGTCATTGCGACCAATATCTTCGCCGGTTGGCGTTTTTGGTTTAGAGCTGGAATAAACAATTTTCGCGCCTCCGTCCGGATCCGCCGCTCCGCTCTGGGCTAAGCCAAATGACCCGCCGATATTGCTATCGCTCGCACCTTGCAGAATTAAATTGCGCTGTTGCATCACGCTTGGCGCCAAATCTATTCCCAGGCTCACTTTATAGATAGAGTACACCACCTCTTTTTGAATCAAACTTAAAAGTTCATTAAACATCCGGTAAGTTTCTTTTTTATACTCCACCAGCGGGTCCCGCTGCCCGTAGCCGCGCAGGCCAATGCCAGTGCGGAGGTAATCAATCGCCACCAAATGCTCCACCCACAAATTATCAATGGAGCGGAGCAGAATTTGTTTTTCAATTTCTAGCATCATCTCGGTGTGGGGCACTTTTTTTACCAGCAGCTCATCATATTTTTCCTGCGCGAGACTCGCGAGATACTCAATAATGGTTGTGCGCGCTTCGACGTCTTTGAGTTTGGCTTCGCCATTCTTGCCAAATGATAGGAGCGTATTTTTTTCCGCTTCGGATAGTGGAAAGATGGTAGTCACCGTTTCAGCGACTTCCTTCATGTCCCAGTCGTGAGCGTCTTCGGCATTGGTATGGAATGATACGACCTGCTCAATTTCTTCGTTAATCATCTCAAACACCATGGCGCGGAGCGAGACAAGCGAGCCCTCACCCTGCCCTCTCCATTGCGATGGAGAGGGTTCACGCCCCCCCTCCACCACAGTGGAGGGGGTGGGGGGAGGATTTACCGATGGTGACATCACGGCAAACCCCGCCTTCTCTCTCGCAAACGCCTCCCCGCCTACGCGCAACGCTTCGCGTTCGCTTCGGTGGGCAAGTAAAATATTCCGCCGTTTTTCATAAATCACCTGACGATGGCGATTGATCACGTCGTCATATTCCAGCAAATGTTTACGGGTGTCAAAGTGAAATCCTTCCACTTTCTTTTGGGCGGATTCAATCAGCCGTGTAATGGTCCGCTGTTCAATCGGCATGTCATCAGGGACCTTGAGTGTGTTCATAACGCTTTTAATGCGCTCGCCGGCAAAAATCCGCATTAAATCATCATCCGTGGACAAATAAAACTGCGTTTCTCCCTGGTCGCCCTGGCGCGCCGCGCGGCCGCGGAGCTGATTATCAATCCGGCGCGATTCATGCCGCTCGGTACCGAGGACGAAAAGCCCCCCAGCCTCCCGAGCTTTCCGAGCCTCCCCAGCATCCGGTGGATTTCCCCCTAAAATAATATCCACGCCGCGGCCCGCCATGTTGGTGGCCAAGGTGACCGCGCCCAGCCGGCCCGCTTGCGCGATAATCTCGCCTTCGCGTTCGTGGTTTTTAGCGTTTAAAATCTCGTGCTTAATTCCCTCTTGTTCCAAATACAAACTTAACCGCTCGTTTTTTTCTACGCTAATCGTGCCGATTAAAACCGGCTGGCCTTTCTCTTGGAGCGCGCGCACTTCTGTGGCAATAGCTTTGTTTTTGGCGTCCTCGGTTTTGTAAATTCGGTCCGGCCGGTCAAACCGCTGGTTGTGTTTGTGGGTGGGAATTACCACCACTTCTAATTTATAAATTTTGCCAAACTCTTCGGCTTCGGTTACGGCCGTACCGGTCATGCCCGCGAGCTTGCGGTACATCCTAAAATAATTTTGAAAAGTAATGGTAGCCATGGTTTGGCTCTCGCGCTGAATGGGCACGTTTTCTTTGGCCTCAATGGCCTGATGCAAACCTTCCGAATAACGCCTCCCCGGCATTTTGCGACCGGTAAATTCGTCAACGATGATAACTTCGCCCTGTTCAATCACGTAATCTCGGTCGCGCTTAAACAGCGCCTTGGCGCGCAAGGCCTGCTCCACGTGGTGCACCATTGCCATGCCGCCTTCGGCGTAAATATTCGCCACCCCAAGGAACCCTTCCATTTTTTTAATCCCAACATCAGTAAGCGTGGCCGCGCGCATTTTTTCATCAATATTATAATCTTCATTTTCCAGCAAGCGTTCCACCAGCTCCGCGTATTTGTAATACATCTCGGTGGCTTTTTCGGCCGGCGCGGAAATAATTAACGGCGTCCGAGCCTCGTCAATCAAAATTGAGTCAACTTCATCCACAATGGCGTAATTGAGTCCGCGCTGACTCATGTCCTTTAAATCCCCCACCATGTTATCGCGCAAATAATCAAAACCAAATTCATTATTCGTGCCATAGACGATATCACACTGGTACGCGTCCTGACGGCCGCATTTTTCCAAATGGTCGTACTCAACTTTAAACACCGCCGCTTTTTCTTCGTCGTCTTTTGCTGTATTTTCGTTTTTGTCATCCCGAGCGAGGCTCGCGTCGACGATGGATCTCTGTCCGCTGTCATTCCGACCGATCGTCTCAGGGAGCGGAGGAATCTCGCCAATTGACAAGCGAGATCCCTCGGCTGCGCTCGGGATGACAAGTGATTGAGACGGAGATTCTTCCGGAGCCTGCACTGAGTGTAGCGAACGTGTCGTCGGAATGATAGATTGTTGTGCCTGATATTTATACGACACCAGCAAGTTCTGAATAATCCCCACACTCAACCCAAGGTAGTCATAAATCTGCCCCATCCATACCGCGTCGCGCTTGGCCAAATAATCATTCACGGTTACCACGTGCACCCCTTTGCCAGTGAGGGCGTTTAAATACGCCGGCAAGGTGGCCACCAGCGTCTTGCCCTCACCAGTCCTCATTTCCGAAATCGTGCCACGGTGCAGGGCCACGCCGCCAATCAGCTGGACATCAAAATGGCGCATGCCGGTTACGCGTTTGGAAGCTTCGCGCACCACGGCAAAGGCTTCGGGAAGAATATCATCAAGCGTTTCGCCTGTCTCTAAACGGTTTTTGAATTCCGGAGTTTTAGCTTTCAAATCAACATCAGAAAGAGCTTGAAGGACCGGCTCAAACGAATTAATTTTTTCAAGCAGAGGCTGAATTTCGGCAATGACTTTGGCGTTCGGATCGCCGAATAATTTGGTTAAAAAAGACATAGCACAGATTACAAAGATTTATTGAGGATTACACGGATTGTGACTAAATAATAAGCGCAGTATAGCATCAGAATAAAACTTTGTCTACCCTTGACTCCGCAGCCGCTTCTCTGTTATTTTATATAGTAAACAACCACGAGGTGGCCCATGAGTAAAGAGGGGACGATCTGATATAAAAAAATATCCCGCCCCGCAACTGCGGGGCGGGTTTTATTTTAAATATGACAGCAACTATAAAATCTTTAATCCGTGAACCTTTTTAAATATTTTATCACTCGTTATTAAACGTCCGCCGTTTAATAGCGCAGTAGCGGCAATAACGGCATCCGGTGTTTTTAAATGACAGTGACGGCGCACTTCAGCGGCTTTCTGGGCCACTTTTGAATCTACCGGCAAAATAAAAACCTCATTGAACCATAGAGTAAACCGCACAATCTCTTCCGGTGAAATATTGGGAAAACTTAATAGCTCAAGTTCGGTTATAGTTGAAATAACAAACTGTTCCCCATTTTGACGCTCAATTTCCACAAACTTACGGAGATTTTCATCGCCGTTAAAATAATAAATAACCGTGTTTGTGTCTAGGGTAATCATACCCACTCGCGCCGCATCTTTTTTTGGAAACGCAGTCCATCAATCTTTTTGTTTCGCCACATCCCTTGCACCGCCGCCCACCCATCCATTATCTGAAGACTGGCCAAGAGTTTAGACCTCACAGCTAAAACTTTCTTGGCTTCGGCAGGTGTTTGTTTTTTAATTGTTTTTGTTAAAACTAAATTCATATAAACTAAATAATTTTTCAACGCCTTTCATTATCTAGTATACCAAAACAATAATTTTTGTCAAGCCTTTTCCAGCCGTTTTCTAGGCGTCAATCTACTTTCACCGGCAGCACTTCCATTGCCAATCTAACATCGTTGCCCAGGCCGTAATAATAATGGGCGGGTTGGGAATTTTGCCGCAAAAAATGAAAAAGCCCTAACCGCAAACGGCGAATAAACGAAGTTTTATCAGTCGCGATAAGGCGCTCCACTCCAAGCTCAATAATCCAATCGCGGTGGTTGTCGCTCGTGGGAATCGCTCGGTTGCGCTCAATTTCTTGCAAAATCGCTTCCACGTTCTGCTCTTCCATAAAACCAAAATTAACCATTAAACTGGTTACGCTCCCCTGGCCGGGGGCGCATTTAAATTTCACAATGTCATAACGCTCACCGTGTTCGCCATGCGAATACGGGTGTGGCGACACCGCCACGGTTAAAAAAATAATGTGTTTGGGAAGCACCTGATAGCGTTCCCAAAAAAATTGCATCACAGCCGTCACGCGGTCGGATGCTACCAAGGCCGACTTTGGATCCATAATAATCATGGTCCGGTCCACCATTGGGGCGGCTTTCTTTAACGCCAGGAGTTGCTTCACGGTCATACGCTCCAAACGACTAAAAGCTTCCGCGGTTTTGCGCCTTCCCCACTGCCACGTGGTCATAATAATAAACAGCCCGACGCCAAATGTGAGCGGAATAAATCCGCCTTCAAAAAATTTTAGACTGTTAGAAAACAAAAATACCATATCTACCATGGCTAAAAACCCAAACAAAAGCCAGGTGGAAAAAGCGGACCAATGCCAGCGCTGTTTCGCCACAATCAGCATGCCAAGCGAGGTGGCTAGCATTACCCCGGATTCGGCCAAACCATAGGCTGAAGCCAAAGCGGTACTGCTCCTAAATACCAGCACCATGATGACGCAACCAACGTACAAACTCCAATTAATCAAGGGCACATAAATTTGGCCTTGGTGGCTCGCGTGCGTAAAGATAACTTTTAAACGCGGAAAAAAATTAAGGGCAATGCCTTGTTTCGCCAGCGAAAAGGCTCCGGAAATAAGCGCTTGCGAAGCAATCACGGTAGCCATGGTCGCGAGCGCGATAACCGGGTACAACCAAACCGTAGGCACCAAACTATAAAAAACATTTCCATTCACAATCGGCGCGCCGCTAATTAAATACGCTCCTTGGCCTAAATAAATTAAAAGGAGCGCCGGATAAACCACAAAAAACCAACTTACTCGAATCGGTTTTATGCCAAAATGGCCTAAATCGGCGTAGAGCGCTTCGCCCCCGGTAAAAGCCAGCATCACAAATCCCAGCACATATAACGCCGGCTTAAAACCAATCCGGCCTAAAAAACTAGCCCCCCACCACGGGTTAAACGCGTTCAAAATAGCGGGATGAAAAATAATTTGCCGCGCTCCTAATATTGCAATGACAATAAACCACAAGGTAACAATGGGCCCAAAAACACTGCCGACTTTAGCCGTTCCCTTGTGCTGAAAAGCAAACAAAATGGTTAGAATAACAATGGTGATGGGAACAACTAAATGTTCAAAGGTTGGCGTGGCCACTTTAAGCCCCTCGACCGCCGACAAAACACTTATGGCCGGCGTAATCAGTCCGTCGCCAAACAAAAATCCGGCCGCCAAAAGCAATACCCAGGTAATAATTCTAATCCCCAGACGCCCTTTGGCTTTAATTAACCCATAGAGCGCGAACACGCCGCCTTGTCCTTCATTATCGGCGCGCAGTACCAATAGGACATATTTTACCAAGACTACAGTGGTTAATCCCCAAATCACAAGCGAGATTCCGCCATAGATGTCGGCGACGCTAGCCGCTAAATTACCGTGTCCAAAAAATATTTCGTTTATAGTATACAATGGCGACGTGCCGATATCGCCAAACACAACTCCCAAAGCTCCCAGCGCCAAAAGCCCAAAACGGCCAAGCTGGTGGCCGGAACGATGCGTACTGTGAGATGACTGTAATGACATAGTAATTATGCAAAGTATACCACAATAAAAAATCCCCAACAAGTCCGTTGAGGAAATTACTGCCATCTTTTAATGCAAGGCTTAATTATGTTTTCATGCCCAATTTTTCGTGCACCTTTTTTACCAAATCTTGCAGCATCCAATCGGACTTAACCAAATAATCACCCACATCTTGCTGCAGCGCCTCGGCCACTTTTTGGGAATCGCTTAAATTGGTTAAAATAATTATGGGCGTTGCTTTGCCCCAGGCATCTTGGCGGAGTTCATGGAGCACGCTCATGCCAGGCAGGCCCGGTAAAATTAAATCCAAGAGGAGCAAATCCGGATGGTGGCTTTTGGCCATCGCCAGCCCTTCAATGCCGTCTTTGGCCTGGAGAATATTAAAACCTTCTTTCTCAAATTTTTGAGTCAGAATGCGCAACAAGGGCAGTTCGTCTTCAATAATCAAAATTGTTTGAGCCATAGAATTTCTGCATAATAAATATTACCAACTCTAGCACGGATCGCGTTTCGCGTCAACCTTGGGCTACTTGGCGGCCAGTGCGGCCGGCGCTTTTATGGTAATAAGTTCGCGATCGCCGCCGCGATGGGTGCTGCCGGACAGGGGGATACTGACATAAAACGTGGTACCTTTTTTTTCCACCGATTCAAACCAAATTTTGCAATTTGACGCTTCCGCGATCATTTTGGAAATGTAGAGGCCAATGCCGGAACCGTCGGTAACCGCGTGAATGGCATTTTCGGTTCTAAAAAACTTTTCAAAAATCCTGGGCTGAACATCGGCGGGTATGCCAATGCCGTCATCGTGCACGCTAATCACAAAATCTCGCGCTTGACCTTTTTCCAGCTTCACGGCTACCGTGCATTTGCCTTCGGGCGAATAGCGCAAGGCGTTGGTCAATAAATTATGCACTACCTGGCGCATCAGGATTCCATCAAGCGGAATAAAGGGAAGGGTTGGAGCGGGCTTAGTAAATGAAATTGTGCAATTGCGGGCGCGGGCCAATGGTTCAACTTCTTTAATAATATCGTTAACAAACAAGGCGATATCCAAGGGCTTGGGAACAATTTTAAGTCTGCCCGATTCCAGCCGCGACACATTCAGAAATTCATTCACAATCTGAATCAGCCGGTTGCTGCCTTTGTAGACCTCTTGTAAAAAAGATTTCTGCTCGTCAGTTAATGGCCCGGCATCGCCCGATAAGAGCATTTCGATGTACCAATTGATCGCCGTAAGCGGGGTGCGCAGCTGGTGAGACGCGAGCGAGACGAATTCGGTTTTGGCTTCATCAACTTCTTTTTCATGGGTAATATCGCGAAAGGTAACCACCGCCCCAATGATTTTTTTATTTACCACCACGGGAGCCGCCGTCACGGCCGCCGGAAAACGCGCTTTGCTGTCGGCGCGTTCAAAATAATAAGCGGCGGCGGTAAGCGACGTAGAAATAACTTTTTGACCGGAAGAAGTTGCTAAATAAATTGGCCGTTGCTCGGGGGCTAGAGGCGCGCCATTTGATTGCACCATGGTAATCGCGTCCACCACGTACTTCCCTAAAACATCCGAGAGCCGCAAACCCAAAAGATCTTCGGCAGACCGGTTCACCAGCACGATTTTTCCTTGGTCGTCAGTCACAATCAGACCATCGCCAATGCTGGATAAAAAAACTTTATCCAAAGCTTGTTCTTCGGCTAGGCGCTGGCTCTGGCGCCTGGCGCCAAGATACCAGCCCACAAGAGCGCCGGCTATGCCGGCGCTCACAATAAGAAGAATAACACTTAAAAAGCCCATAAAAAAACGCTTGGCGTTAGGGCAAGTTAGCGCGTTACGCTAATGGTAGCGCCTTGTTCGGCATTGGGAGCCGACACCGTAACGCGGCTATTGGCGGTCCTTAAAACACGATACCCGGTGCCGTTGGCCACGCCGGGACTAGACGGATCAATCGGCAGGGACGTCAGATACTTTTCATTCAGAGTTAAGACGGATAAGTCAATCATGTTAAAATTCTGGCAATTAGCTATGCCGGTGCGGCAAATTTCAAACGGGGTATTTACCTGGAGAGCCGTAATCGTCGCCGGTATGCCGCCGTTATTATCAATGGAATACTGGTACACCGCGTCAATAATTGTTTTTACGTCAACGCGTCGCGTCGCGTTCCTGGTATCGCCAAGCTGTTTCGTTGGGTTAATGGCAATAATAACGATGCTGGCCAAAATGGCAATGGCCGCCACCACCAGCAAAATTTCAATTAATGTAAAGCCTTTAGAAAATTTATAGAATCTCATAAAAAATTTTAACGAGTTACGCTAATGGTAGCGCCTTGTTCCGCGCCTGGAGCGCAAACGGTTATGCGTCCATTGGCGGATTTAGATACTCTATAACACACGCCGTTGGCATTGCACGTAGCGTTTGGATCAAATGGTAAAGCCGTCAAATATTTTTCATTTAGGGTTAGGGCTGTAATATCTACCAAACCAACCCCGCAAGGAGCAGTTTTGCAAATTTCGCTATTCGCGAGCGCGCCCGAACAGACCCCCACTGGAATTGGATTGCCGATGGTATCCGGCAACTTGCCGCTATTGTCAATAATATACTGGTACACGGCATCGAGGATAGTGCTTACATTTACCCGGCGCTGGGCGTTACGCGTATCAGCCAATTGCTTGCCCGGGTTAATGGCCACAATCACAATGCCGGCCAAAATGGCAATGGCCGCCACCACCAGCAAAATTTCGAGAAGCGTAAAACCTCTCTGCGTCCGGGCGCGCTGTATGTTGTTTCGCATATGATTTGAGGAAATGAAATAAGGAATAAATAAGTTAGCTCTAGTATAGCACATCCTGAACAAGCTGGACAGAAGTAGGCGCAAGCCTGTTGATAACTAAAAATCAGCCACTTCCTGCCAACTCGTTAGGTTAATTTGTGGGTTGATGGCATCAAGGGAAACTTTTACCTTGCGCGCTATCGTCCCGATTGTTCCAACAGAGGTAATTTGACGATTTTCACCGGCCAATTTCGCTACCGTGTACCCGCACGTTCCCTGCCCTAGAACCAAATTACTCGAACCAGAGAAATCGGTAGTCTCGCGAATTTGTTCAAGCGCGTCTTCAACGCAGGCAGCGGCTAACCCCCTGGCGGCATTGGATTGATCGATTGCCAAACTACTCTTGCCCGTCCCAACGCCAAACCAGAGTAGCGTCGCACCAATACTAAAGCCAATCGCGCCAATTAGGAGCACGCTTAAAAGGGTGATGAAACCGCGGGGTGTTGCCATAATTTTTAAATTTTGATTCTCTTATCTAATACTAGCCGCGCCAATAAAATTCTGGGCATAAGCAAATTCACTTCGTCCAATTTGGTTAACGTGCGTCAGAATAAATTGGAGCTCTACAGCGCCTGGAGTTTGGGCTCGACTCAAATTTTTAAAATCTACTCCGCTCGCAATCACTCGATTATTAGTAAGCGCGACTGGCGCATTGTTCCCTTCGGTAAGGGTAAGAGTTCCATTTATCACACTCACAATCGCTGGGCTCTTGGCGCCATTAGGAACTGTGAAGCTTAAACTGGCGCCGCTGCCTTGCGCCGCCGGCGCGGTAATTTGTATAGCATTCCGAACCAGTTGAGTAATAATTGTCATAACCTGCCGGCCTTGCCCATCCACCTCGGCAATAATCTGGCTATGCACCCGGGCGCGGAGGAGAAACGACAAAAAAATCGATACTGTGGTCAGCATGATCGCGGCGCAGGAGATGTAGAGCAAAAGCTCAATGAGGGTGAATCCGGAATGAGATGTGATTTTCATAATTATGGCACTGGCGGAGGTACTATCCGCCGCCAATTTGTCAAATAGGTGGTGAACTGCGCCTGTCCATTCCGGCGCAGATTTTCTTGCCACGTAACCGTCGCGACTAATTTTTTTCGGTTCGGATCAACTGTGGTAATAATCAGCTGGCGAGTGAACAGGCCGGTTAAGTCTGATGTGCCGGCAAACGACCATTGATTGCCTAGGGTTGAGAGGCCGTGCGGACCATCGGTTAAATTCGCATAATCTTGATCCCGCATGTTGCGTGCCGCCTCTAGCGCTTCATCCGCCAGCATAATCGCCCTAAAACGCTGGCCGCCAATCGCTGTGCTTTCTTGCCCATACATAAGCACCCCTGCCAAGCCAGTAACAATTAACGCAAACAAGGTCGCGGATAAAATTACCTCGACTATGGTAAACCCAGCCCCGCCCTTCGCGAAGGGCGGGGTCTGCTCTACTTCCCCATCCCTAATAGGAAAGCGTGCCTTTAGATGTGAGTGTAATCGCGCGAACATCATTATTAGAAGCAGTTACGGTGAGCGTGCCCGCCGGGGTTGGCTCGCCCAGCATTTTAGAAAACACCACGTCAGTCAGTCCGGCCAAAGTAATTGTATTGGAAAAAGTAAACACTTCGTCAAAGGCTATTGCCCGCCCGACATAATTAGGGCCTTGGAATAAAGTGACGCTACCAGTTTGCACGTGTACGCCCCAGGTACTGTCGCCATCAACCGCCTGCGCCAGTAATTGCGCCCGCCGCCAATCCTGCACAATCGCGCTGGCGGCTAAATCCAAATCATTTTTTACGTACACCGCGCTATACAGCGGCAAAAACATTCCGGCCAGCAGGGCGATAAGTGAAATCGACAGAAGCATTTCAAGGAGGGTGAAACCTTGCGACTGGCTCTCATTAATGGCTAAAGTCATATGCCAAAAAAACGCTTACTCAACAACTTTCACATACTTGGCCGACACCCACCCGACTGACGCGTTCGGCAAAATAATTTGGTACCAATCGCCCTCGCGAGCTTGGAATTGATACGTCTTGCCCACCGCGGCCTTGCCAATAATACCGCCCTTGCTCGCTGGTTCGCTGCGGATTTTAAGATAGCCGATTTCGGTTGGTAAAATTTGGAGCTGGCCGCTTTGGACAGAGGAAGATGCAGAGGCGGCGCCCCCTGACGTAAGAATGCCCTGGAGAGAAGTGGTCGCAGGCAGGAGTATTTCCCCTGGAGGGATAACCGGCGCGGTTGTTTCCTCGGCAGGCGGCGCGGCGGCGCCCGAAGGATTGTTCAAGCCGCCAATTAAACTATAAATTGGTAAAATTACGGACAGCGCCACCGCCACTACCCCCAGCCACACCGTGACGAGGAGTAGCGGTTCCAAAATCACCGTCAAATTTTTCGTAGTAAGTTCGGTTTTGGCTTCGTATACCAGGCCGATGTTTAGAAGCGTCCCCGCGAGCTTGCCGGATTGTTCTCCGGCGCCAATGAGTTGTTGGATGGCCGGGGGGAATAATTTATTGGCTTTGGGGAACAGCCTGAAACTATTCTGGAAAGAATGCCCTTCTTCTACCCGATCGTGAATAAAATTATACAGGTATTTAAAACTGCGAAACACCGTGGCGTCACGAATCGCGATAAGCGCCGCCGTAACCGGCAAGCCGGCTTCCAGGAGCGTGCCTAAAATATACCCAAACCGCCCAATTTCCACTTCTTGCAAGAGCCGCCCAACGCCCGGCAAATGGAATAAAACTGCCTGGCCAATAAACTTGGTAGCCGGAAAAACAAATAAAAAATACAGAACGGCAAACAAACAGACTAAAAACAGCGGAATAACAACCGCGCCCCATTCCCCTAAAAAAATCCCTAACGCCATTAAGCCGCGGGTAATAAGCGGGAGCGGAATATTAAGGCCGGTAAAAATGCTGGTGAGGCGGGGCAAAATAAACCAAGCAATGCCCAGGCCAACGACAAGCGCGAGGCCAAGAACAAAGAGCGGATACATCATAGCCGAGCGCATTTTGGAGCGGAAACTTTTTTCTTTGCGCTGCTGTTCCACAATCACGTTAAGGTTGTGAGAGAGCGTGCCGGCCTCCTCGCCGATTTTAATAAGGGCGTTAATGTGCGGCGGCAAGAGCTGGCTTTTGTCGAGTGCCCGCCAAATCGGGGAGCCGCCTTCAATGTCCGCCTGCATCCCCTCCACCACCTGCTTCAGCGGCTTGGAGCGGATGCTGGTTTTAATTGCGTCAAGCGCCGACAAAATATCCATGCCTGCGGAAACGAGCATGGCAAAATTTTCCACAAAATTATCTTTTTCCTTACCCGAACCAATCAGCGACAAACGGCGCGCCAATGCCGACTGCTCGGCTGGCGCTTTGGCGGGTGATTTGGCGTTTTTCAGAGGCATAATAGTCGTGTCGAGCGAGACCTCTCCTCCTGTCCTCCCCTCTGCAGAGGGGAGGCAGAATCGACCCCTCTCCTTGGCAAAGGAGAGGGCAGGGAGAGGTCTGACAGGCGTTTCATAGTACAATATTTTACGAGCGGTGCTTCGCATCCGGCGGGGCGGCTACGCGCGCTAATTCTTCCAGCGTGGACAAGCCATTTTTCACTTTTTCCACCCCGTCTTCAAACATAGACTTAGCGCCCTGGCTACTAGCTAGATCCCAAATTTGGTTGGTAGAGGGGTGGTGCAGGAGCAGTTCTTGCATTTCCGGGGTCATGACAATAAATTCAAAAATTGCCGTACGCCCCTTAAACCCGGTGCCGCCGCAGTTGGCGCAACCTTTGCCCGCATACAGCGTGAGCGATTTTTTAGGAAAATAATGCGCCGCGCCAGGCACGGATTTTTCGAGTTCACTAGGCGACACTATAATGGCATGTCGGCAATTCTCACAAATTTTACGCACTAAGCGCTGGGCAATTACCACTTCTAACGTTGACGCGAGTAAAAATGGTTCAATCCCCATATCGAGGAGCCGCGGCACAGCCGTAGCCGCGTCATTGGCGTGGAACGTGGAAAGCAAAAGATGTCCGGTTAAAGCGGCGTTCACCGCAATCTCGGCGGTCTCGCTGTCACGAATTTCACCAACTAAAATAATATCCGGATCTTGGCGCGCAATGGAACGCAAGCCTTTGGCAAACGTAAGGTTGGTCTGAGTATTAATTTGAATTTGGTTAATGCCGGGAATATGATATTCCACCGGGTCTTCAATGGTGGTAATGTTCACTTCGGGTCGGTTAAGTGTTTTTAACAGCGCGTAGAGCGTGGTAGTTTTGCCCGAACCAGTCGGCCCGGTCACGAGTATCATGCCAAATGGTTTTTTGGCAGCCTTAAAAAATAATTCCTGATCCGGCGCGGACAGGCCAACATCGGTAAGCGCGAACCCTTGAACGTATTGCGATAGTACCCGCATCACAATCTTTTCACCGCTCAGAGTGGGCAAAATGGACACGCGAAAATCCAGCACTTGATTTTGTTTATTCGTGTAGCGAATGGCCCCATCCTGGGCTGAAAAATGGTCATCAATGCGCAAATGCGCTTGCACTTTAACGCGGTTCAAGACGTTATCATAATTTTCTTTGGGAATGCGCCCGGCTTCGTGAAGAACTCCATCGATGCGGAACCGCACTTCCACATCCGCGCCCTGCGGCTCAAAATGAATATCCGAACAGCGAAACGCCACGGCATCATCAATAATCGCGTCAATTAATTCCGGCGCCACCCGTTTGCTGGTTTTAATAATTTCGGTAAAGCGGGTGGATAATTTTTGGCGATAGTGAATGAGAGTTGACTCAATATCTTCCGGGAGCGCGTACGCCACGGTCACTTTACTGGTTCCAAAAATCTTTTTCAACTCCGCCTCCAGCTGTTCCTGGACGGGATTATCAGTGGCCACCGTAACGCCCTTTTTGCTTTCCGTAAACCAAACCACGCGGTACTTGGTGGCTACCTCCTCGGGAATTTTAGCAATTTGTTCCGCGGTGGGCTGGGAGCTGTTTAAATCGGCGTAGGGCGCTTTAAATGATTCGGCCATGGCTTGCCCCACCAAATCTTTGGTCACCAAGCCCTCGGCCAAAAACCAATCAAGGACACCCACATGAGTTTTTTCTTTGGCTGCCTCGGCCGCCTTTACGTCATCCGCCGTCACGTAATTACCCTTCAGGAGCAATTCTTTAATAATATCGTCGGCGATGTTTTGCATATCAGGGTTAATAGTTAATATTTATTAATCATCGTGCTTCAGGCTCGCTACTGTCATTCCGAATCCCCATTCGCATGGGGTGAGGAATCTCTGTCTCAATCAACCAACGGACAGAGATCCCTCGTCGTCCCGCAGTGCGGGACTCGCTCGGGATGACAACGGTGAACATTGCCTCGCAATGACGCTCACTTTACCACCTCTTGTACATGCTGTACCAATTCAGATAATGGCGTATTGGATTTTACAAAATACCCTTTTGCGCCCAGCTCGCGCGCTTTTTTCTCGTCTTCTTCCTGGCCCAGGTTTGAGGTAACAATCACCGGCGGATGTTTGCCTTTTTTCTTTAACGTTTCCAAAAATTCAAACCCATTCATTTTAGGCAGTATCAAATCGAGCAAGATTAAATCAAAATCTTCGGCCGTGGCCAACTTAAGCGCCTCCTCGCCATCGCTCGCCACCTTGGTTTCAAAACCACAAAAATGCAATTTCAGCTCCAGCGCCCTGGCCACCGGCCTCTCATCTTCCACAATCAAAATTTTTTTTCCAGTGGCCGTTTTAGGCATAATGTATTCAGAAGCTGGAGATAAAACAAACAATCCTGGCTTAGGAGCTTCCAGTAAGTTTATTATACCATACATTGAACGAAAGGACTATAAATTTACTGGGCGTAACATAGTATTATTTTTTGGGCAACTGTTTCTTTTTAAACGTTTTAAATTTCCCTGATGAAAGGGCGGAGCGGCCGATTTTTTGTTCAATTTGTTTACGAGCATTCCCCGCAATGGCGCCACCCTCACGGGCAACCCGCTTATTCTCTAAAAAATCTTTTGGTTCTCGTTTTTCGGAAATTGCCGTAGTAGCGGTTTCAGCAAGCATGTTAAGCACGAGTTCTAAATTCGTCATGTTGTCCCGCAGATTTTCTTTTTTTAGTCCTTTGAGATTTTTGTATTGTTTCGTAGTGAGACCGGCCCACGCTTCGCTAATTTCATCGGTCAAAATCGCAAACTCAACGCCTTCCCTCACGCCGCGTTTCTCCCATTCGTCAGTAAGCGCTTTACGGACTTCAATACTCTTTAACCGCTGGTTAATCCACTCACGACTGTAACCTTTTTGCACATAGGTCTTAAGCGCCCGGTTAATAGCCAATTCCGGGTCAGCAGTTTCTTCTAAACGTTCGTAACCAACTCGGGCTAACCATAGTTTAAAAGGCTCGGCGTTAGGGGAAGGAATAGACTGGATAAGACGCAGCATAGTTTCGGTATCAGCAACGTCCGTGAGGTAAAATTTGCCGTCAGAAGCACGCATTTTCAGTTGGTTACATTTTGTAACCACCTCACTTCCTTCATTTTTTAACCTATTTTTAAGCACTTTCCAATAATTTCTTGGGTCAACGCTCCCCGTAAGTACTCCGATAATATCTACTACCGAAAAATACCACAGATCTTTTTCATCATCCCAGTGGCGACGAATATGGTGCCCTTCGAAAAGAGCAATTTGATTGTTTTTGCCTTCTTGTTTCATAGAGTTAAAATCAATAAAATAAAAATATCTCACTCAAAATTATTGGTATTAAAATTAACTGCCTGAATCATAACAAAAAACAAGGTTGCGGGCAACCCAAAAAAAATCCAACGGTTTAGGAAGGATTTTTTGTCTTGATGCAATTTGGATTATTTCCCGCGCGGACGGGTATCAAAGGTGGCGCGCAAAACTTTCAAAGCCCGCTCGGCATACTTTTTCGCTACCGGATCGGTGGAGTCTAATTGTGATAATAAAAATGTCAAATCAACTCTCATGCGTTGCACGGCTACCGCTAAAGCTCCCCTGTTAATTTCTGTATCGCTTCCATAACCAGTAGCCGCTTCGGTCCCCTCACGCAGTAACTTTTTCGTTTCATCATCCAAATCAACTGACGATTTCTTGGGCTTTTCTTCATCAGCTCTAGCGAGGAAATCTCTCAGCGGATTTTCTTCATCAGCTCTAGCGAGGAAATCTTCTAGCCCAGCCTTTTTCTTTGGACTTTTTACAACCTCTTGGTGCGCGTCTTTAGGATTGGGTGGTTTGGCTTCGGCGCTACCTCCTGCCAGCAAAGCGGCTAATCCTAACGCCCCAATTTCTTTTCTTCCCATATAATAAAAAATTAGAATGATTAAAACCAATCGCCAAGGCTTATAGTACTCTCTCTCTCTCTAAAATGCAAATCCGCTTGTGGATAAAAAAAACAAGGCTCATGCAACCTTGCTGTTAATAATTCCAGCTTACTTACAACCGCCGTAGAATCTCATCTATTTTTACCCCGCCTTTTTTAATTTTGGTAAAATCTATCACTTTTCCGGCCAGCTTGTTCTGAATTTCTAAAATCTGCTTTTTCAGCTTTGGAATATCTTTTCTAACAATCTTCCATATAATCTCCAAATCAATCCCAAAATATTCATGAATGAGAACATCGCGCAAATTGGCCATTTTCCTCCAGGGCACTTCCGGATAATCCGCTTTTAAAATTTCGGTAAGATTTTTTGTGGCTTCACCAATAATTTCCAAACGACGTATGACCGAGTCTTGCAAAGCAACGGAATTTAAAAATTGCCGCGCGGTTTTACGCCTGGCATAGCGCTCAATCAATGCAATACATTCAGTGATGTGGCTAATAAGAATTCGCGGATCTTTGCTCATAAAATTGGCCGCTGTTCACTCATAATTCGATCGCGCAGGAGAGGATGAATGGAGCGGTAGGTTATTACGTCTACTTTTCGATGCAAACGGTCTTCCAGAGCCAATTTGAGGCCGATTAAATCAAAGAGACTTTTTTTCTTACTCGAAAATTCGATTAGCAAATCAAGGTCGCTCTTAATGGTACTTTCTCCGCGCGCCACCGAACCAAAAACGGCCGCGCGTTTAACGCCATGGCTTTTGAGAATAGGGGGAATGGTTTTTTTAATTTTCTGGAATTGGAGATTCATACATTGTTAGTATAGCAAAAAGAGCTGGCTTCGGCAAGTCTACGCAACTTCATCATCTTTATACAACTCCAAAAGCTGTTCTACTGTTCGCTCTTCTTCCGCCCATTTATGGACCATCAATTCGTCTTCCGAGTTATCACTGTCATTTACATTTAATACAATACTATCTTTTCGAAGAATACCCATACCCAATAACTGCCGAATTTTATCGCGACAATCACGGCAGGGGTGGAGGGCGTCATGCGCTTTACTATCGTCACCAGTTGAGAGTTCTTTTGAAACTGTCACAATTGCCACAATTAACGAAGCGCCGTGTTCCAGGGCTGCCCACATGGCGTTGCTCTCGGCGCACGTTTTTTCCCAACCTCTTCTCTTAGTGGCATCGGGGGTAAAATTATAGGCAGAATAAACACTATAGTCTCCGGGCAGATTGCCACCATCGATTGTCATCATGGTACAACCAACTTTAAATGGCTTGGGTCGGTGCGAATGGGCGTTGTCTCGATTGCGTGCCGCCGCTTGAATCATGGCCTTTTTAAAACGATGGCGAAAATCATCCACAAACTCTGCCATTTCTCCATCAGTAAAAGCATGCTCTGGCTCTTCGTAACGGCGGACCGCTGATTCTGGTGACATATAAAGTAAAGATTAGATGAAAGAATGGTAACAAAAAAACAAGGCTTATGCAACCTTGTTTTTGTTTTCACTACAGCCAAGGGATTCCTCGGCTTCGCTCGGAATGACAGTTAAAACCGTCTCCGAAAACCACCACTACGTCCGGGACGCCCGCCACTCGATCGCCCGCCAGACTGCGAGCGTCCACCACTCTGTTGACGAGGCGCGAAAGAATTAAAATTATCCCGCGCGACAAAAACCGGCGCGCGGCGCGGGGGCAATACGGGAAGGGCGAGAATCGGTAGGGTTTTACGAATGAGCCGTTCAATCCCTTTTAAATCCGCGCGCTGATCCGGCGAGGCAAATGAAATGGCTTTGCCGGATTGGCCAGCGCGAGCCGTGCGGCCAATGCGGTGTACATAATCTTCGTGCGCGTCCGGCAAATCGTAATTAATCACGATTGAAATATCTTTCACATCAATGCCGCGCGCCGCAATGTCCGTGGCCACCATAATGCGGTACTTGCCGCTTTTGAATCCAGCCAAGGCTTCTTTGCGCTGGGCCAAGGAGCGGTTAGAGTGAATTTCTACCGCCGTGTGGCCCATGTGCCGAATGCCGGCCGCGATTTTTTTGGCGCCATGTTTGGTGCGGGAAAAAATTAGAATCGTGCCAAGATTATCAGTGAGCAATTTATCCAAAAGCTGCATTTTAACTTCCTTGGCCACCATAAACACTTCCTGTTCCACTTTAGTGGCGGCAGTTCCGGCTGGCGCTACTTCAACGCGCAGAGGCATGCGCATATATTTACCGGCCAGCTGGGCAATTTCAGAAGGCATAGTGGCGGAAAACAACATGGTCTGCCGGTCCGTGGGGACCAGACTCAAAATTTGTTTTATTTGCGGGAGGAATCCAATGTCGAGCATCCGGTCAGCTTCATCCAGCACAATAATTTTTACATTGTGGAGCGAAACCGTTTTTTGCTGCAGGTGGTCAACCAACCGGCCGGGCGTGGCCACAATAACGTGCGGCGTACGGCGAAGCCCCTGAATTTGCAAATGCATGGACGCGCCACCTATTAAAACAACGGTCTTAAGGCCAATGGCGCGGCCTACTTTTTGCAATGTTTCCTCCACTTGCAAGGCCAGCTCACGGGTAGGTAAAAGAATCAAGCCTTGCCCGCGGCCGGCGGCCAAACGCTGAATCATGGGGATGCCAAAAGCCAGGGTTTTGCCCGTGCCGGTTTGGGCAATACCCACTAAATCTTTACCCTCCATGGCCGGTGGAATAGCCTGGTGCTGAATGGGCGTTGGCTCGGTAAATTTCTGCTGTTCCAAAATGGCGAGCAGTTTGGGGGCGATGCCTAAATCGCTGAAGCGCGGCATTGCTGTGTTTTGTTGTGTCATAGTATGGTGAATTACGAAACTAACGCCAGACCTCTCCCTGCCATCTCCTTTGCCAAGGAGAGGGTTTGGCGATTCCTTCTCTCCTTCACAAAGGAGAGAACGGGAAGAGAGGTCTCGTCGCTAATAACTCAAAAATTAGTGACCCGATTCTCCCGGGCCAATAACAATGACACAAAGAAGTTCGCCTGGCATACGCCGGGCGATGGGGCAGATGCCCCATCGAGTCTTCCCCTGGCGAATGCCAGGGGGAAAAGTTTCTAAATAATTTTTATTCCAGTCTGTTTAATTTCATTTATCAAGCTTGATCCTTCTCTAAAATCTCTGGGGCTAAAACCAATCGGCTCAATGGTTGGCTGATAGGGGTTGCCATTCGGCTGGACCCTTTTGAGTAAATATCGCAATGCTTCCCAAGCATCCGTAAAACGCCGAGAAACAACACAGACATCAATATCGCTCCATTGCCGCGGCGTGCCTTTGGCGTATGAACCAAATACATAAACACCAGCGATCGGCAGACGCGCTTGACGCAACGATTCAACATATTGATCAACTTCTTTTAAGATTTTTTTTGGTATTCTCTTTTTAGCCATAAATAGATTTGCTGGCAGATGGCATACTGGCGCTTGGTATAAGCGGCCGTACACTTTTTATAAAACGCGTATTTCTCGTTATCGTAGCGCCCCGCGATATTAAAAGCGGTAATCTCTTTCAATTGCTGGGCTTGTTTTGCCCTTAGAACCAAACCTGCCAGCTCGCCCAATCGCGGCAAATTATGAAGATAGGGTGCAAAATCCTTCGTGTGCGCTACCACTAATCCTTTTAAAAGTTTTTCAATTGCTAAATGGCAAAAGAATAAACAGGCATCGTAACGCCGACCGCGCAACAAATAGCTTGCCGTAGTCATGTTTCGCTCTGCCGTATTTTGCCAGTATTCAAGCTGGCGGATCATGTTTAACGCCATAATCTTTAAGGAAGCATACCATAAAGGTTTAAAAAGATCAACTTTAGACCAGTTACCAAAGATAAAAATCGATTTTCTTCCACAGGTGTCATCCACAGCTGCCGATCTTGACTTTTACCAGAATAAATGATACCATTGTAAATCCGCAATCACGCGGAAAAGAGAAAGGAAGGTGACCGATGTCGCGAGAGGAGCTCCAAGCCATACTCGATGGCAGCCCCGTCGCCAAGTACCACCGGCTGTTAGCCCGCGATGACGGAAGTGTGAGGTGCGTCGTCCGAAAGGAGGAAACCGGGGCAGATGGGTATCTCTGCCCTTCCGTCATCGACTTGATGCTTCGCGCGGTCGGCCACGGGCTGGTGGAGAAATCGACGATGGGACCCAGGTTCCAGATGGACGAGTACGGCAAGGTCAGGGTGGGTGCCGTCGTCGTGGCCACTGGTCGGATCGCTCTGAACACCGATGTTCGGGACGTCCTCATAATCATCGAAGCTGAGCTTCACGAGGAGGGCGCCAGCCAAGGAGTCTCATCGGAACGAGTCGCATCGGCGGCATACGGCAGACGCCGGACGAAGTAACCAACCCACACAACAACAAGGAGGAGAACATGCGCACGCGCGCGCCCCCGTAACAGGCAGGCGTGTGTGTGACATACGGCCACTCGCACCCCTGCTCAAGTCCCGATACAATCGAGGTTTGAGTAGGAGACAATTGCGAGTGGCCTTTTGTTTACTACGAGGCGTTTAGGCAGTTGTCATTTCGACCGAGTGAAACGAGTGGAGAAATCTCGCACAATTGACGACGAGATCCCTCGACTTCGCTCGGGATGACAACGAACCGCGTGAATCTGCGTTACTATCCGCGTTTATCCGCTTCTACAAACTAGCCAAAAGTAAAAGCGAAAACTTCCACCCCCGGAGTCTCAAATTCCAAACGGAGGAAATGGTCGCCCGGTTTGCCTTTAAGATCAATTACATTGTAGAGCTTGTCCGTATCAACGGTCACAACACCATCTTTCACATCGGCCCCGGCCTGAAGGGTTTTTACCAGCGATCCGTCTAAATATACTTTGACCGTAGCGCTGGTATTCGCTCCCGGCCGCATAACCAAAAATACTTTATCGGCATAAAAATGGTATTGCAAAATTGCTTTATCGCCAGCCGCTGCCTGCTCGCCTTGAATATCCCACTCCCCGCCCAAGGTAAACGAATTAACCGGAATATTGGGGGCAATGGTAAACACATCCTTGCCCGGGAGTATTTTTTCCGAAGGAAAATAATACTGCATTCTTTGATAACCAAGATACGTTTCGGGCGAGCGGCTGGTTTTGGGAGTTTCGTCTGGCATGGCCTGTAAACTGGTGGTAACATTTTTTCCGCCTTCTAACAACAGCGCCTGAATGGCTTTTTCCATTTCGTCATATTCCCCTTCGCCAAAATGGGTGCGGCGAATATTGCCGCTCATATCAATTAAATACTCGGCTGGCCAATAGTGATTGCTGTAGGCGTTCCAGGTGGCAAAATTATTATCCTGCGCCACGGGGTAATTAATGCTGTATTGTTTAATGGCGTTTTCCACATTCTTGGTGTTTTTTTCAAATTCAAATTCCGGAGAATGCACGCCAATAACGACAAACCCTTGATCTTTGTATTTATTGTACCAGCCCGTAACGTGCGGCAGGGTGCGGATGCAGTTGATGCAGGTGTAGGTCCAAAAATCTATCAACACGACCTTGCCTCGCAACTCCATTAAATTCAACGGACCGCTATTAAGCCAATTGGTAATTCCTCTTAATTCTGGCGCTGGGGTTTTAATATTAAATAATCCGGTGGTGTCAATCTGCGGCATAGGAGTGGGAGAAGTTTTATTAGTCACTGCCTGGAGTTTACTTGTAACAACTTGGCTAGTTTCAAACTTGCCCACGGTTTCGGAAAATGACGGCAACGTGGTAGCCAGTTTAAGCTGAATCACTTTGTCATAATTATAATAAATCGCCAAGGCGGTAAGGATCATAATAACACCAAAGACTTGTTGAATGCGCCCGGTGTAAGGCGACAAACTGCGGGAGCGAGTTAACAGCTGCTGCCCGCCATAGGCAAAAATAAATAAAGGGATGCCAACGCCAAGCACATACGCAATCGTCAAGGCTACTACATACCCAGTTACTTTGCCTGTGGCCGCTAAGGCCGCAATAGTCGCGAGTATTGGCCCGGCGCACGGCGCCCACACAATACCCAAGGAAAGCCCGGTGAGGAGTCCGGCCGCAAATTCCCCCCTGGCAGGGGGGCTCACGGGGGGTGTTGGCTTCCCCTCCTGCCCGAGGAGGGGCTCGGGGGTGGTGGGAGCCTTTGGTTTACTCCAAAAATTATTTAGCCTACTCACCCACCCCTCCAGTATTGCGGACAGTTTGGGGACAATCATCACCACGCCCAAAAAGGTAATAACTACCACCGCAATAAGACGCAGGTTATTGGGATCAAAACCAAACACGCGAATTAAACTGGAAATAGCCAGGGTAAACAGGGTAAAACTTACCATGATGCCAAGCACAATCCCTGCGGGGCGGTGCTTGCCCCGCCCGGCAATAGAGGAAGATAAAATAATGGGCAGGAGAGGCCAAATACACGGGGCCAAAATTGTTACAATGCCGGAGAGAAACGCGAAGCCAAGGAGAAGAAGCATAATAAAGTGTTATAGAGCTTAGCGATTATTCACCAAGCTCAAATGTTATATGTTACTTGACTTTAATTCCCTATTGATGTATAGTAAAAATGATCATTTCGATCACGAATTCTAGAGCTTGGGGGCCCCTTCACCGGGGTCCCCTTTGCGTTCTAACTCCCTCTTCCAACAAATAAAGTCACGTATTTTCTGAATGTCAAAAATCATGAGTCCTTTTTGGGTCAATGCAGACAGTTCTTTTGATACTTTTCTCGCGGTAGCAAATAATACAACTTTTTTACCCGCAGCCATAAGTTTCTCAATTGGATCCGCAAAATCGCTATCTCCGCTCCAAAGCACAAATGTTTCCGCACTATTACGCTCGCAGTCAAGAAGCATGTCTACTCCTATTTCCACGTCAAAATTACATTTCATGTCTTCAATGACATGCTCACCTTTTTTATTCATATCGTAAAAACGCTGGTTCAGATATTCAATTGTCGCAATTTCATACTTCTTCAGTAACGCCCGACGAATAAATTGATCCAACAATACCGTTGAATCAGGTAATATACTAGATGCATTGATTGAAAATTTCAGAATTTTAACCGGTTTTGTTCTTAAAACATACTTACAATTCTCCGCCTCAGATTTCTCTTTCTCCGATCGCTCATTGCCAGCAAGGTAACCATTATAAAAATTAACCACTTTTATTGTATCAAAAGAATTTAAAAATTGTTTAAGGCGCTTCAACTCGATATGCCAGCCAAGTTTTTCGCTCCAAGGTCGGACATTCGCATAGTCAATATAGATATGGGTTTCGGCAACAAAAATACTTTCAAGCTGTTCAATGACTGCTCGTTTATCTGCAACAATCTGCTGAATTTTTTCTGTTTTTGGAGAAAACATAAAATCAGCTAACTTTTTGGTAGCGATAATTATATTTAATATGGTCTTTTAAAAAACTTCCTTTCGATGAAGAGCCCATTAATCCACCATATAAATTCTCTGGAACGTCAAAATACTGATAAATATCGCCCGATATAAACTCAACCTCCAAAATTGCGGAGGATCTATCATAACCTACTGAGCGAATGTTTGTTGAAGAAACGGAAGTTCTATTCATGAACCAAAATCAATTATTTATAATTTTCGTATGCTTTTAACAACAAAACCTTCAAAATTTCTCTTTTAATCTTAACATCTTCTTTCTCTACCCGAAGCCGATATAGGCCCCATCGTTTTTGATAACCCATGTCGTTTAACTCATTATCCTCGATAATCTTCTGGATATCCTCCGAATAAGGTAATTTAATTTCAATATTTAGCGTATTTTTACGAGGCCTAAACGATGCAAAATTATTAGCCTGGCCATCTTTGCTTAAGCCAATATAAAATAAAATATTATTTTTTCTTACGTTTGGACGCATGTTCGTCCAATAAACTCGCCAACGGACTAAGGTTGGGTTTAAATTTTGCAGGCGCAGAGAAAATCGGCCCATTTACGATTGTGCAGGCGCGGTAAGAATCGAACTCACGCATCTTCTTTTGGAGAGAAGTGTACTACCATTATACGACGCGCCCAAATCAATTACCCCTCGTTTGAGGGGTAATACTACTATAAATGATGAGAAAAATCAAGTTTTGTTTAAGCCGCTGGCGGAGGAGGATTTTGAGGAGGGGCCACCGGAGCGGTTTCACCCTGCGTGAGCACCAAGGCCAGCATAAAGGCGCTTAAGACCAAAAACGGAATATGGCCGATGTTGACGCCAAGGAGCGGCAGGACAAGTGAGATAATTGACGGCAAGGTGATGGCAAAAAGGCCAACCGTAAATAATTCTCCCCACTGCCACGGACGCTTGGCCAGGCGCGCCACAATAAGTGCGATGAGTGAAACAATAATAATGAGAAACAATTTGCCAATACTAAGCCCGACAAAAAGAAACAAGCCAATTACTACCAGCAGAATTCCAATGAATACCGGGCTCAAAAACTTTTGTATCCAGCCTAACACGCGCGCGCGGTTAAACGACGTATCCGGCATGTCTTTAAAATACTGGGTGCGGCCATTGTTTTGATTGGTGTCAAAAAACTCCACTTTTTCTTTGGTCACTAAAACCCCGCTTTCGTCAGTTTCTAAAATATAATTAAGATCAGGAGTACTCGTAGACACAGTATCAACCATAACCACAAATGTATCACCTTCGTCGTCTTCACCTCGGTACGTAAATGGCTGTTCAAGGCCAGCAATAGATAATTCGCCACTTTTAAACGTGGCAACAAATTCGGGAATTACCTCACCGGCTCGCGAGCGAATTTCGGGGACAACTTTAAACAAACTCACCGCCATACCAGCTAGCACGACAATAGTAACCAGCGCTACCAAACCAAAAAAATACTTCCACGCGCCAGCGCGGTTAGCTTTATTGGCTTTCAGCCACCCTACATCGTACAGACTTTTATACAAAGAAGTAAAAAAAGCCATAGAGAATGGAGTTATTTGGTTTCTTTATGCAGGGTGTGCTGGCGGCACGAGCGGCAATATTTTTTTAATTCCAGCCGCCCTTTGAGCATTTTTTTATTTTTCTTGCTGAAGTTGCCCACGCGCTTGCACACCGTGCATTCAAATTTTACGAGATTGTCTTGAGACATATGATTTGACGAAATTATGTGATTTAACGAAATCATGCAGCGCAACGACAGTTGAAGCGCTGCCCGCGTCCTTTGAGGCGCGGCGCGACTCGCAGGAAGCGAAGAAGATTCCTTGCTGTAAATTAATTACTAAGAGCCGTTGTCGGGATTTGAACCCGAGACCTTTTCCTTACCATGGAAATGCTCTACCAACTGAGCTACAACGGCAATAAAATTAAGTTAATCCGAGCCAACAGTCGGGCTCGAACCGACGACCTGCTGTTTACAAAACAGCTGCTCTACCGCTGAGCTATGTTGGCGATTACATAGAAAGACAAAACAGCTGCTCCCGTGCACCACAAGGATACACGGCCATGAACCCTTGTGGTTCATGATACCAACTGCCTGCCCGCCTCTGGTGGGAGTTACTCCGGCGCAATTGGCCCCTATCATACCAAAACAGCCAAAAAATGTCTAGTCGGGAGGCCGGTGGTTGGATTATTCCCAAAATAAAAGCTTTAAGCTATACTATACTGTAGAAAACTACACACTATGCAAGACTTATTCGTAACACTTAAGCCGTACTTTCTTTTTTTACACGCCATTGGGTTTATTGTTGGCCTGGGGAGTGCTATTGTGGCCGATACGCTCTTTTTTAGATTCTTAAAAGACCTGCGCATTTCTAAAGAAGAAGAATACATACTCTCCTATGTGGGGCGACTGGTGATTATAGGGCTGATTGTGCTCCTTATAAGCGGAATTGGGATCTTTCTTTCAGACCCCGTTAAATACCTGGCATCGTCTAAATTTTTAACCAAAATGGCAATTGTAGTAGTTATTGCCATTAATGGATTTCTCCTCCACAGATACCTGGCGCCTCGCCTTACGCTCATTGAGTGGGACAAAGGAGCGCATGCCAAAAATCGGCGCGCGCGCAAAATGGCCGCCGCGCTCGGCGCGGTGTCATCAACCTCATGGTTTAGCGCCCTCCTCTTGGGGTATCTGCGCTCAATTCCCTTTACCTTTGGGCAGGCTTTTTGGTGCTATATTTTACTCCTACTTTGCGCCATAGGAGTAAGCCAAATACTAGAAAATTATTTTGCCCGCCAAATGGATCATGTCTTTGAAGTCTTTGATCCATTTAAAGATAACGAATAGGAAGTTACAAGACAAAATCGTGCGGCAAAGCACGATTTTTTTGTGGGCAGGCTAGGATTCGAACCTAGGAAGGCGTAGCCAGCTGATTTACAGTCAGCCCTCGTTGACCGCTTGAGTACCTGCCCATCGTTACATTTTCTCAATTCTCTCTTTAAACTGTACCAATTTCTGATTGTCCGGATTAACCAAGCGCAGTTCCTGGAATGATTCGGCGGCTAAATTCTTATCGCCCGCTAGTATAGCAGTTTCAATAAGCAAGTCAAGATACTTGGGATTCTTGGGTTCTAAGGCCACGGCTGATAGTATCGCCTCACGGGCGGTTTGCGGCTCTTTAACCTGGAGCAACAGTTCCGCCAAGCGATAAAAACGCGGCGATAAAGAATCATTTAAAAGCGCCGCTTGCTGGTACCATTCAATCGCTTCCTGGAGATTATTTTTTAGAGCGGCGAGTTCGCCTAATTTAACCGCGACGGCATCATTAGTGGAATCCAGCTTAAACAAAAACCGGTAGGTTTCCTCAGCTTCACTGTTTGACCCCTCTGCCACGTAGGTATCGGCCAGCCCGCGGTAAGCCGGAATGGATTTAGTGTCCAGCTTTATAGCGGCGATAAAATGCTCCTCGGCTTTGTCAAAATGTTCGCTTGCAAGAGCGCTTTCGCCGGCGCGGATAAGATCCGTAAGCTGGTCGGTTTTTTCAGTCTCGGAAAGGCGTGATTTTTCAAAACGCTTTTTGACTGATTGTTCATGTCGCCACAAACGCTCTACCCTGGCCACATACTGCCTAAATTTAAGCTGCGCCAGTTCCCACACACCTTTAAGCGGGGTCAGACGTTTTTGCCAACGCTCGCGCGCGGCCCGGGCTTCCACCTCAATGCGATTAAGAAGCAATTCTTTTTTCTTTCGCGCTTCACGCTCGGCCGGCAGATGCTGCGTGTCTACATTGGCCAGCTGAGGCAATTTTGGCACTACCACATACCCAACAGCACAGAGAGCCAAAAGAATTATAATCGGAAAAATAATCATCATAGGGCCTCAAGAATAGCCTGCCAGCTGTCTTCATGGGTGCTGGCCGCTCCAACCAACACTCCGCTAATGTGCGTTTGGTTAATATACGCCGACACGTTATCTGGCCGCACGCTCCCGCCATACAAAATAATCAGGGCAAACTCCGGTCCCATAAGCGCGGTGGTCCAGCTGGCAACAAGGCCGGCAATTCGCTCGGCTTCCTCTGGTTCGCAAGCCGCGCCGGTGCCAATTGCCCACACCGGTTCATAGGCAATAATAAAATCTCTACCCGCTGGCCAGGCCACATCGGTAAACGCCGAACGAATCTGGGCTTCTAAGACTTCCGCTGTTTCATTCTTGTCGCGCTGTTCTTTTGTTTCGCCTATGCACAAAACAGGAATGATTTTTGTTGTGACAACTGCATCAATTTTTTGCCGCACCACATGGTTAGTTTCGCCAAACAAGTGGCGCCGCTCCGAATGCCCGACCAGCGCAAACTCGCACCCGGTAGCCTGAAACATGGCGGCTGAAATTTCACCAGTCACGCCGCCTTTGTCAACAAAGTAAACGTTTTGCGCCCCCACGGCAATGGCGCTCCCTTGTAATGCCGCAACCACACTTGTTGCGGCAAGGGCAGACGGAAAAACAGCTGTAGAAATTTCGGACGATTGCTTTAAATTTTTAAACGCGCGCGCCAAAGCCACGCTTTCCGCGACATCTAGATACATTTTCCAATTGGCAAATAAATATTTTTTCATATCATCTTCATTATTTTTTCTTTGCTTACGGTTCCAACCGGCCCAATCACCGCCAGACGCGTTTGACTTCCGACAAATAATTTTTTGGCAACGCGCTGTACCTCGGCGGCAGTTACTTTTTTTATCTGTGTCATTACCCACTCCGGCGTTTCAATGGTAGGGCTAAAAATAAATTCTTTAGCGTACCACTGCGCCTGAAAGCCGCTGTTTTCTAATTTGAGCGCGAGCGCGCCAGCCATACTGCTCTTGGCATCCTTCAGTTCGCTTCTTGAAACCGGTTCGGTGGTCATGCGCATCATTTCGGTTTGAATGACGGCCAAGGCTTCCTTAAGCCTGGCCGGGTCAAGCCCCGCCTGCGCGTACACCAAACCCACATCGCGGTAGCTCGTGCTCGCGGCATGTACCATATAGGCCAATCCCCGGCGCTCGCGCACTTCTACAAACAAGCGTGAACTCATGCCCGCGCCTAAAATATTGAGTAGAATTGACGCCGCGAACCGATCCGGGTGATTGTTTGGAATCCCTGGAAATCCAACTATAACTTGCGCCTGGTCAATTTTTTTCTCTTGCACCAGCACCCGTTTAGCCAGCGAGACCTTGCCCTTTGGCCAGGTGAATACCGGGAACCCGTGTTTATAAAAAACAAAATTTTTCGCCTCACGTGGCGCTTTCTGACTAACAAAATATCCAAGCATTTTTTTCATCTGTGGCTTTTTGATGTTTCCGGCCACGACCAAAACCATATTCCGCGGCGAATAGTGCTTTTGGTAATACTGCCACAATTCTGGTTGGCTTAGCCCCTGCACCGTTTTTTCTGTGCCGCCAATATCCCGCCCCAAAGCAGAGTCGCCAAAAGCTAATCCTTCAAACAACTGGTCAATCGCCATCAGCGGATTATCTTTGTACATGCGTAGTTCTTCCACAATCGGGCCTTTTTCTTTGTCCACTTCCACCGGTTCAAGTTTAGAATGGTAAATCATGTCCGACAATAAATCAAACGCCACCGCCTGGTCATCACCGTTAATTCTAATATAATAACCGGTGTAATCTTTATTGGTAAACGCATTGTAGTCGGCGCCATAAGCTTCAATCGCGCGCGAAATATCCTGCGCCGACGGACGCTTGTTGGTTCCCTTAAACAACATGTGCTCCACAAAATGCGACGCGCCGGATAACTTGTTGGTTTCATAGCGCGACCCAACCGGAAACATAGCTAAAATAGTGGTGGCTTTAGTGCCAGTCACTGGGACGGTAATAAGAGTAATGCCGTTTTTGAGTTTAGAAATTTTGTGCATAAATTATTTTTCGGACAGTTTTAGAGCGCGAGCGCGCGCCCGAGCAATTTCTGCGGGGCCATCATCATCAACTGTTGCATAATCCGGATTAACAGCAAACTCGGCAGGAAATTGTATTCCCTTTTTTTGTAAAAATTCATCAATTAATTTTTCAAATTCCTCCATGCGTTTCCTATCTTCATTGGTAACTTCTGAATTAAGCGGAGGCTGAAGCTTGCCGGCTTCGGAAATTCGCAAGCCTGTAATTTCTTTGCAGGCCTGTTCAATAAGCTTGCCGAGCGGCCCGTATTTATCCGAAGTAAGCTCGCCAGCTTCTGGCGTGGAAGGAACAGGTTCTAAATGACGTGGGACCCGCGCTTCATGAGGCCTGCTAACTTCAGGCGGAGCGGGCGGATGCCAACCAGCGTGCTCTGCGTCAGTTGCTCGTTCGGCTGTCATATACTTATTGCTTAAACTTTTCTTGTAGAAACTCCCCCACGTTGGCAATCGCCACTCGTTCCTGCGCCATGGTATCGCGGTCGCGCACCGTTGCTTTTTTATCTTGGAGCGTATCAAAATCCACGGTAACGCAGTACGGCGTGCCAATTTCATCCTGTCGGCGGTAGCGCTTGCCAATGCTTTGCGTTTCGTCATACTCCACCGAAAAATGCTGGCGCAGTTCCGCCGCGAGCGGCTGTGAAATTTTAGACAGCTCTTCTTTTTTGGATAACGGCAACACCGCTACCTGAATTGGCGCCAGATGTTTGGGAAATTTCATTACCACTCTGGTTTCTGTTTCTCCGTCTTGAGAGGTTGGCGCCGCCTCTTCGTGGTACGCTTCCAAAAGACAGACGAGGAGCATGCGATCAATGCCAAACGCTGGCTCAATTACATGCGGTAAAAATTTCTCGTTCGTTTCCGGGTCGGTATACTGTAAATCCTGGCCGCTCACCTCTTGATGCCGCTCTAAATCAAAATCCGTCCGGTAGGCAATACCGTGGAGCTCCTTAACGCCAAACGGATATTTGTATTCAATGTCCACGGTGCGTTTGCTATAGTGGGCGCGCTCACCGTCCGGAATTTCATGCCATACTAAATTCTCCATGTTCACTTGCATCACATCTTTCCACCAGCGTTTTATTTCACTAAGCCACATCTCAAAAATATCTTGCCATGGCTCATTTTGATTTTTTGCTTTATTGTTTTCTTGTTTTTTTGGATCAAAAAAATACTCAAACTCGCCAATTTCAAATTCACGCGTCCTAAAAATAAAATTACCCGGCGTAATTTCATTCCGGAAATTTTTACCAATTTGCGCGATACCAAACGGCAAACGCCGTCGCGTAACTTGCTGGATATTCTTAAAGTTAACAAACATGCCGCCGGCAGTTTCTGGCCTAAGGTACGCGACAGTGGACGAATCTTCGGTGGTGCCTAAAAACGTTTTAAACATCATATTAAACCGCCTGGGCTCGGTTAATCCCCCGCCACAATCCGGGCACATTACATCGGCCAAGGACCGCACCGGCTCGCGTTCGCCTCTTGGTTCCAGCCCATCGGCTTCCAGCAAATGATCAGCGCGAAAACGATGGTGACATTTCTTGCATTCTACGAGTTCATCGCTAAAATTTTGCAGATGGCCAGAAGCTTCCCATGCCTTGGGATTCATAATGATGGCGCTGTCGAGCGACACCATGTCGGCGCGTTCTTGCACAAAAAATTTCCACCACGCTTTTTTAATATTTTGTTTTAAGAGGTGGCCAAGCGGCCCGTAGTCCCAACTATTGGCCAGCCCGCCGTAAATTTCACTGCCCGGAAACACAAACCCCCGCCGTTTGCATAACGAAATTATTTTATCCATTTTTTCGCTATTATTTGACATATTCTAATTCTATTAACTTCTGAATTTTGCCACTCCTTCCCGTATCGTTTTTTCAGCATTAATGATCCCTGCTTCTTTGGCAATATCTTTCTCGCTTAGCTGTCCCTCAAATGCTGCCAAAATTTCGTCTATTTCTTTTCTCATTCTGTCATCAGTATCGTCTTTTTTATCCTCGTCTTCAGCATAGCTTTCCAACCCTTTGCGCATTCGTATAAGATACAGCGCACAAAGACGCTCTAACGTTTTAACATTTTGCCCCTCTTCCTCTTCTTCTAACCATTCCAAAAGATCTATAATAACTTCCTTTTGTCCATCTCTTGTTCCTGGTAACAAGGCTGTAATTTGTTCTTCCCCTTCTATTTTCCCAGCGCTAGATAGCTCTAAATCAGAAATCAAAGTTAACATATCCAATAACTTCGCATACTGCTGGTCAGGTAACGCTTCTATGTCTTGGACTAATTTTACTAAATCTGTCATATTTTTTTAATTTTCCTACAACATTACAAGGTTGACTTCTCTAATTGAACCGTATGATATTTACAATCAATCGTGGCCTTATAACTAAACTTGGTCAATAGACCAATTCCAGCCAAGAGGGAGCTGTCTGAAATGAACACTTCGATATAATTTTTTACGCCCTCCATTCTATCTGTCCACAAAGATTTTGCCATCATCTCCGCAACATCAAAGCCGATTTTGACTACATAAAAAACTTTATCCGGATGTTTCTCCTTAGCTAAAACTAAGGCCTCAGCACTTGTTTGGCCCAAATAGACGTCTTTGCTATCAATATCAATAGCTAAAAATTTTCCACGCTCTTTCGGGTCGAACTGAATCTTAACTTGCTCATAAATTTTTGAGCCTTCGTCCGCAATTTTTTGAATATCAACTTTTTTAATAAGTTCGTCGTCTTGCATATTAATTATTTGTTATTAGTCATTTCACACGGTCGTTATCTCTTTTTCCTTATCTTCCCCAATTTTCTGAATTTCTTCGTTAAAACTTTTTACCATTTTTTCTAAGTCTTCTTGTAAACGGAATTTTTCGTCTTCGCTAATACTTTTATCTTTTTCCTCACCGGCAATCAACCCCCGTACGTCTTCGCGTATTTTGCGCAAAGATATCCTCCCCTGCTCTAATTTTTGGTGCAGCACCTTGACCAGTTCAGCGCGCCGCTCGCTGGTGAGTTCCGGAAGCGCCAATCGAATCAAACGGCCATCGTTGACTGGGTTCATGCCAAGGCCAGAATCGCGAATGCCTTTTTCTACTGCCTGAAGCAAGCCCTTGTCCCACGGTTCCACGGTTATAGTTTTGGCGTCGGCCACCATAATAGTACCAACGGCCTTGAGCGGTTGGCGGCTGCCGTACGCCTCCACCGAAATATCTTCCACCAAGGCGGTAGAGGCGCGGCCGGTCCTAAGCTGGGCAACATCATTCTTAAAAAATGTAATGGCCCCCTCAAAATCTTTTTTAAATTGATTTATTTGCATAGAGTTCATCTTCTGTCATTCCGACCGAGGCTCGCGCCGAGCGGAGGAATCTGGCCGAGATTTGGTGAGCGAGATCTCTCGGCTGCGCTCGGAATGACAAACGGTCCCATGTTACGGAGAGTCCGTAAATCCTAAAAACAAAACATTATTCTTGTCGGGATGAATCCGGAGAGCGACCGGAATAGCGTTGGTGGGGAGCTTTTTGGTTATCCAATTTTTACCCCCATCAACGGATTTATACAGCGTGGATCGGCCCGAGGGCGGCGGAGTACTGCCCGACAAGGCAGATTTTACTTCATCTGGCTTGTTTAAAATGGTGCCCACATAGTAGAGCGCCTTATCATTTTTGGGGTCAATCGCGAACGCGTAAATATTTACCGCGCCGGGCGGCGTAATTAATTTATAATCACTCCAGGTTCGCCCCGCGTCAGTGGAGCGTAAAATGCCGTATTTGGAAATCCAAAACAATCCATCGCGCTTAGTGGGATGGAGAATGAGCCGATAAAAATCTTCACTGCCGCTATACGACGCCAAACCATCAGAGAGATTGTCAAAACTTACGCCGCCATTATCACTCCTAAACAAACCTTTTTTGGGAGACGCTATATAGAGACGGCCGGCCGCGAGCGGGTCCGACACCATTACCTGCACGGTAAAACCAAATCGCTGAATCACTTGCCAACTCTCGCCCCCATCTTTACTGGATAAAATATCGCCGTTAAGAAGCGCCGCGTACACCAAGGGGGATTTGGCGAAGTCCACGGCCAAGGCCACCACGCGCTGGCCGGGACGCTCTTCGGTATACATTAATTCCCAGGTGCGCAAACAGTCTTTGGTTTTATAAACATGCGCCCCGTCGCTCACGTACACCAAGCATTTATTCTGCGGGTCAATGGTAAGGGCGTAAATAAATTTACCGCTTAACGGCAGCACCCTCTGCCAGCTGTCGCCGCTGTCGTACGTTACAAACAACCCTTCGCCGCGCGCCGCCAGGTACATCGTGTCCGCATCGGTCGGGTCGGGGAAAATTTTATACACGCTTACCCCGGCCATACTCTTTACGCCGCCAGAGGTTAACACGTTATCAATGGGCGCCCACGTTTCGGCGCGGTCGCTGGAGCGGTACATGCCCCTTGGCCCCACTTGCGGCGCGGCCGGACCAAACACAATGCAACCCGC
>JAHFHV010000002.1:52459-66710 GCA_023246725.1 Candidatus Magasanikiibacteriota bacterium
TCAGAATGACAATTGGTTGAAAAACTTGTTTAACTAAATTGTAAAAAATCACATTCTAAGCACCGCCTGCTCCATAATAAGTTTAGGGTGCACATTCTGCTGTAAAAGCTTTCGTGCCTCGGTCAAATAATCAATCGTGGCTACAATGGATTTATCCGCGCCAGCGAGTAACGACTGACGGGATTGCATCATCCACACTTCTAAAATATCCGCCAATTTTTCCCGTCCCCGCACCGCGTCATCCTTGTCGCCAAACGCGTTTTCTATTAAGGCGATTTGTTCATAAAATGCTTTGCCTTGGAGCCTCTGCCACCTTTCTATTTCACTCTCTACGTTTTCCAATGCTTCCGGATTTTTTAAAAAATCAATGGCTCGCCCCGGCCGCCCCCAGGCCAGAGGCATTACCTTCTCAATATCGCCCGGATCAAAAACGGGCTTATCGGACTTAGACGCTTCGTTGTCATCCCGAGCGTAGCCGAGGGATCTCGCAATCGTTTCATCATCAACTAGTCCCAACTGGATAATCTGACATCGTGACCGAATGGTGGGCAGAAGCGCACCGTCATTTTCGGTGAGTAAAAATAAAACAGTTTTTTCGGGCGGTTCTTCCAAAATTTTTAACAGCGCGTTGCCCGCCTCGGCGTTCATCAGTTCCACTTCATCTATAATTACTACCTGATAGCCGCCTAGCCACGGCCGATTCTGGAGCCGCGCCTTCAGTTCACGCGCCTGCGCTACCGACAAGTCTTTTTTTAATTTGCCGGTCTCCGGGTCGCTGGCCCGTTCCAAATAATAAAAATCCGGGTGCTGAGCTAATTTATCCACGCTGACGTTAAGGAGTTCGCTGGCCACCCACCGGGTAATTGTTCGCTTCCCCGTTTGGCTGGGGCCCGCTAAACAATAAACCTGGGCCAGCGCCTTTTGGGCCATAACCCCCGTAAAAAAATGGGTAATTTTCTCGTGGCCAATAATCACAACCTAAAAAATGTAGCCGCTTGTGCGGTAGGTTTAGTATAGCAAATGGAGGTGACTTTGGCAATCTCTCTCAAATAAAAACATCCCGATTGAAAATGAGATGTTTTTTTTCGACTTATTTTTCCGCCACCAACCCTTCCAAATAAGCCAAATCTTCTGGCGTGCCAATGTTATTTTTCCTAAAAAATTCTATTAATTTTTTCTTAAACGCAATATCGCACTTTTCTTCCTCGGATAAAGCGTCCAAAACACTTTGTGCTGTGGCAATATTGTCGGACATATAATTATCGCTGGAACGTAAGCAATTTTTCTAACGCCATCATTTCATCCAGCGTGCCAACGCGGTGCGCCCGCATAATTGCAATTAACTTTTCTTTAAAATTTTTATCGCGATCAAAGCGTTTTTCTAGGCGAGTAAAAATTTCTTCGGTTTGTTTGTTCAATTTCTCATCAACATAGGTTTTTAATTCGTATGTTTGTTGGCCATTATTTTTACTAATTATTTCTTCAAACTGGACCTTAATTAGTTTGTTGTTTTCTTCAAAACGCTCATCCATTCGTTTATTGTTTTCCTCAAAAAGTTCTTCAATTTTAGGTAGCAAAAAATCTGCCGTATACTCGGCAAGCACGCCGACAGTTACAACTTTGTTTGCGTCTTGTTTTTCAAATGGAGTGTCATTCATAGCTGTAGTATACGTAAGGATCGTAATACCTGTCAATACCAATTCGCAACACGCACACATTCATTTTTAATTATTTAACCTGCCCCGCACCGTGCTAAGCTCTGGTGCGGGGTTCGTTTCTAATTCGTGAGGATATTAAGTTGTCGCCAAAATGCTCCGCTTATAACTATCTAAATTATCCAGGGCAATGCCCGTGCCTTTCGCGACGCACAGAAGCGGCTCCTCGGCCACGTAAGTGGGCACGCCGGTGGCTTGCGCGATGAGTTCATCCAAATTCCGAAGCATGGCCGAACCGCCCGAGAGGATAATTCCCTTGTCCATAACATCGGCGGATAATTCCGGCGGTGTTTTCTGAAGCACTTCTTTAATTGTGTTCACTAAAATTTCAAGATCATGTTGCAAGGCCTCGGTGGTGTCGTCCGACGTGACGGTGACTATGCGCGGCAAACCCGTTACCATATCACGTCCTTTAATTTCGGTCGTGAGCGGTTTGTCCATATACATCGCCGACCCCACTTTAATTTTAATTTCCTCGGCCGTGCGCTCGCCAATGGCTAAATTATATTTATGGCGGGTATACTCCACAATGGACTGGTCAAACCTCGTGCCGCCAACCCGGACTGACCCCGAGGAAACAATCCCGCCGAGCGCGATGACCGCCACTTCGGCGGTGCCGCCGCCAATATCAATAATCATGTGCCCGCTAGCCGCGCCAATCGGGATATCGGCCCCAATCGCTGCCACCACCGGTTCTTTAATAATGTAGGCCGCCCGCGCACCCGCGGCAATCGTCGCGTCAATCACGGCGCGACGTTCGGTGGAGGTAATGCCCCCCGGCACCGCCACCATTACTTCGGGGCGGAAAAGCCTAACGCCGCCCAGGGCTTTGTTTATGAAGTAGCGAATCATGGCTTCGGTGGTGTGATAGTTGGCAATCACACCATCTTTGAGCGGCCGGTCCGCGATAATTGTATCGGGCGTGCGGCCTATCATGTCTT
Organism: Candidatus Magasanikiibacteriota bacterium; assembly: GCA_023246725.1. Classification (GTDB taxonomy): domain Bacteria; phylum Patescibacteriota; class Patescibacteriia; order Magasanikbacterales; family GWA2-37-8; genus SICD01. The sequence continues at coordinate 55,116 of JAHFHV010000002.1, forward strand.
TGGCCTCTAGCCCCACGGCCAAAACTTTTCCATCGGCCTTAGAAATAGCCACCACGCTTGGTTCGTTAACCACAATCCCCTTTTTAGGGACGTAGACCAGCACGTTCGTGGTGCCAAGATCAATTCCTATCTTCTTTATGAACATAAATTATAGTATACCTTTCTTACGCGCCAACTCCTGAACAAATTCTAAAAGTTTTGTGTGCAACTCTTTCGATCCTGCGGTTACAAAAATTTCATCAGTATATCCTAAACGCTCATTTCCCTTAATATTGGTAAATGCGCCGCCGGCCTCGGCAACAATCAATTGGCTGGCAAAGTGCGGAAAAACATCTTTGGCTAAAATTATAGCGCCATCAGTTTCTCCTTCAAGAATTTTTAGGGTATTAAGCGCTACAGATTGCGGCGTTAATTTTGCTCGCTCAAACAAATCGGTATCGGTTAAACTGTCGCCAAAAGTTTCTTTTAATTTTTTATTGGATCCGCCTGCTGCCACCCGTGATTTTTCAGCGGACTGGTTTTCTGGAATGTGAATGGGGCGGCCATTAAGAAATGCGCCTTTACCGCGATAAGCTGTAAACATGCGCCCACGCGCAGCATCGTATACCACCGCGAAATCGGTTTCACCTTCTCTTTGCCGGGCTAAGGTTATGGCGTATCCTGGTCTTCCTTCTATAAACGATTTGGTATTGCTGATTGGATCAGAAATCCACACTTCCTTGGCGTCATCAGGAGGTATATCAGTGCGTTCTTCTTCGGAAAACAAAATAGAACTACCCTTAAAGCCTTCAATCAGCGCCCCGAGTTCCCGCTCTATCGCAACATCTTCTTCGGTTGTACCTTTTTTGTTTCCCACCATTTCTCCAATCTTGCCCGCTTTTGCTTTCAGTCTTTCACCCATTGCGACGAGAAGCTTTACGACATCGTTATAATGAGCGTCAACCACCAATTCGCCATGGAGTTTCTCCAAATTAAATTTTATTTCCTCGGCTATATGCGGACTGAGTTCAGCTTCGTTCATACTTTGTCTAAAATTCTAATGCTGAAGTAAAACCCTAAACTCCCTATCCACCAATAAATCAGTTTTTAAAACATACCGGCTATCCCCGTGCTCTTCGGCCGGTTCGCCCGGATTAGCCCACGTTACCGTTGTAGCAAAATTCAGGTTTAAGGTCAACCCTGGAGAGAGCGTCCCCAATTCTTTTTGTATAAACAGTTGATAGTCGCCTTGCTTAATTGCGTTTGTGATACTTGGCGGGAGCAGATACTGAAAACTTAATTCTTTGGTTTGCCCGGGCGCTAGCGATGTATACATCCCAAACCAGCGCCGTCCATTCTCTACTCCCTGCCCTAAAGCGCCAGGTTCTAATCTGCCGCCCAGAGCGCCTACCATGGTACTCCCGAGCGGTACAAACACCCGCGCGTAATTACGATAGACACTGGTGCGCCAGTCAGTTTTGCCTTGGTGCTGGTAGCGCATGGTCGCGGTCGCCAAATATCCTTTGGTGCTGGAAGCGATAGTGTAAGATAATGTGCGTTTAATCACTCGATCGGTTTTAAGCGAGCCTAAATTGGCATCCACCCATAAAAGATAATCCTCTGGCGAGGCTTTCATTTCGCCAGACCAACCGCGTTCGCGAATAAGCCTCTGGAGTATATCGTCTTTGGCGTATACCATAATCTGCTTTTGATCTAACAGCTGTTGCGCGAGTCTTAAATAATCGGACCAATGCGTTAAGACGCTGATTTTAAGTCTGCCCAAAAGAGCGTGGGCTAATTCGCCCAGGGCCGCCTTCCTATCTTTAAACAAAACACCGCGCTGGCTGTACCCATATTCTACTTCATATTCTAACTTCTCGGTAAAATTATCGGCCGTGTAGGTTTGATCGCCGACCGTAATCGGCCCAACTAGCTTAAGCAAACTTTCAATCACGGTGGGAGTAAAACCAATCACGCCGCTAATGTCAGCCGCCGCTGCGCCGCCTTCTTGCGCGTATAAATCAAGACCAACGCGGCTGGAAGACGCAAAATCCGGCGACCAGTTGCTGTCTCTAAAATGCCAGGCGTTGGTTTTAAGATACTTGGCCAGGGGCGCGGGCGGAGACGGCAGAGTTGCGTTTGGCAGTAAATTTTCGGTTCCCGCCAGGGTGAGAATTTGCGGAGTGGCGTGGTCAAATTTTACCAAGGCGTAGGCGCCAATAAACCCACCGCCGGGGCGTAGCTCGGTATTATTTAAAAGGAGAACTAAATAAGTTCTCGGCTCATTGAACCCCAAAAGCTCGGTGAGGTTAAGGCGCTGGCCCGGGTCGGCCACTAATCGCTCGGCCGCTTGTTCCACTGCCGCTTGTTTTAAGTTTCCGCGGAAATACCAAACCGTCCCCAGCGCCACAAGGACAAGAATGCCGAAAATAATAAAAATGAAAGTGGTACGAGAGCGGTGGTACATATTATTACTTTGTTATCTCCCGCATTGTAGTATAAAAATCTCTTTTACGCAATGCGTTTCTTAATGGAGACATTAAAACCTAAATAGCGTCCAAACAGTAAATGCGTTACGGCGTCCAGACACGGAATGGCCGAGAAAAAAATTAAGGATACTGGCAGAAGGGCCCATTGTAACAGCATAATAAGATAGTGGTGATGGCGTGTGCCAGAAGGAGGAACAGGCAAAATGAGCATGCTCATAATTACCGAACTGACGAGTCCAACTAAAGCCAGCGTCATTAAAATTTCTAAAACATGCGGGGTATTAAAAAACAACGTACTCTGGCGAATGCTGCCGCCTGCTACCCACAAGGGCAAACGGCCAAGCAGGGTAATAAGTATCGGCACCACCGCCCAGCTCCACTTGCCTTCCCACTCATGAAATAAAATAACAAGCTTCTTCCACCACGCTATCTCCGGGTGCTTCTTAAACTGCCACAAGAGGTAAGGAATATTTTCACTGCCCCAAGCCCAGCGGCGTTGTTGAAAATATAAATTGGTTAAGCTTTTCCACATGCTAACGTCGCGCACCGTGTCCATAGACACCGGCACGTACAGTGGCGTCACTTCATAATCTCCGCTGTACCGCAGCCAGCATTGAAAAAAAATTCTGGAATCTTCGCTAACAATTTGCTTGGCATGCCCGCCGGCGTCGAGCACGGCCTGAAAACTCATGCTGTGAGATGAGAACGTGACTAAATTATCCAGCCGCGCCAAACTAAAGAGCATCCAAAAACTGGTGCCAAACGCCATGACGCGCAAAATGGCTGGCGACTCCCATAAATTATTATTATAAAGCGTGACCGGTTGAAACGAACTGCGCTCGGGGCGAGGGTGCTTTAAATACATATACGTGAGGTGCGCGAGATATTCCGGGTGCGCCACCGTGTCAATATCAAAAACAGAAATAATTATATTTTTATAATTCCAGCCCTTAGCATCGGCATAGGCTTTAAATTCCTGTTCGGCAAAGTGGATGTTGGAACCCTTGCCCGGTATTTCGTCGGGGAGACTGCTCGGGTGCGTATAAAAAATTAAATCAGCGAATGAACCATTATAGTGTTCAAGGATCGTTTGCTGCAATTGTCGCCAATACTTTTTCTGTCGCGCTTCTCCAGAAATGACAACATACAACTTCGCGCTGGGATAACTGGACTTTAGCAGCGCCTGGAGCGTGGCGTTAATTACCAGCCACTCCTCGTTGTAGAGCGGTAAAAAAACTACGTTCACTTTTTCTTCCCAGGCCGGAAATTCTTTTTGGAGACGAGTAAACCATTTAACTTTCACCGCGCGACGAAACCGCCGCCAAGAGACAAATAAATAAAAAGAGAAATACACCACCCGGAGCACCCAGTACACGTCAAACACGATTATAAAATACATCATCCACAAAGGCTGCCAAAAAGATAGTGCGATACACAAAACGAGCGTGCCCCAAATGCTTAGGCCGGGAGCCATTTCGTACAAACGATAGCGCTGGTAATCGGAAAGCATGGCGTAGTTCAAAGTTATAAAGTTATAAAGTTTATAAAGTCGTAACAATACCGCACTTTAAACTTGATAACTTTATAAACTTGAAACTGGTGGCCCTATCCTCGCCTCACCATTATAAACCGGAAGGATATATTCCCCTACCGGCTTGGTTGATAATTTCAGAAAAGAATCCGCTAACTCATTGGGGCTACCCACGCTCGCAACTGGAATCGACAGGGTATACGCCAAACTATTCGCCACTACTACTGCCACTCTAATCGCCGTCCACCGCCCGTGTCCTACTACCACAGCGATGCCGGTAACAGCAGTCAGCGGCTGGCTTAAATCGTTTAATAAACTATGAATTGCGGCCAATAAACTGCCTTCCCCTAAAAGCGAAAAATCTCGCCGGTTACAGCGAGCTTGGTCGGAATAATAGAGAGTGATTTTGTCAGGCTCCGAACTGTCAATGCCCAAATACATAGAACAAACTAATTAATTCCATATTCATCAACTACGCTTAAATGGCGGGCTTCAAAAATCCGGTATAAAAATTTATCGCCAATTTCGCGCCGCGATTGAAACTCCTGGTTCTCCATTATTGTATACCGCACCGTGCGGCCCAGTTCTGCTTCATAATCTTTAATAATGCGGGCCATCGCCACCGGCTTTACCTTGCCCACCAGTAAAATATCCGTATCAGCGTCTGTGGCGCCGGTAAACATGCCAGTTAAAATAAATAATTTTAAAACGCCGGCCCGTTTTTTTATAATCTCCACAAACTCACGTTCTTCCAATAACTCGGCTTTTAAGAGTAGCGCCTTAAGTTCCGGAAATAATAAACTGTTGGCTCTCACCTGGTAATATTTTGACCGCTCGGTGCCGCCTTCGTTGGTTATAGAGTCGGACAATTCAACCGCGGCAATGATCCCCCAACCCTGCAGGTGCTCTAATTCGCGTCTTACCCCGTTAAGCTGAGTGCCGGCCAGCCGCGCCAGCTCGCGCACAAAAAAAGACTTATTCGGAGAGCGAAAAAATATCTGCAGAAGTTTAAACCTGGTCCGTGAACCAAAAAAGTGTTCAAGCATACATACGAGTTTATAAAGTTTTAAAGTATAAAGTTTATAAAGTATTCAAGCGTGACTTTAAACTTTATGAACTTTGTGGACTTGGAACTCGGTATATAGTATAATATCCCTAGCTATAAATGTCAAAATAGACTGGGTATGGAACAAATTCTACAGCTCAATGAATTTTTTGTAGAGGGCGGCGAACAGCAAAAATCACACGTGCTCCTGCATATTACCGAACCATCCACGCCCGAAGAGCGAACTAAGGGCTATTTTTTTGCGGTCTGTGAAATTAACAATGGCGACAACGCCTATATTGCCGAACTCCAGGGGCTGATAGATAAGGTGGAAAATGACTACTACGCGACCGAAGAGGCGGACGACAAAAATGGACTGGAAATGGTATTGGAAAAAATAAATCAGGAAAATCTTGGACTCCTTAAAAAGGAACCGACGCTTCACTGCATTGTAGGGGCCGTGCGGCAACCCGACATTATTTTTTCTGCTTATGGCACGCCAGAGTTAGTCTTGTTTTACAAAAATCGCCAAGGGCTATACCAGCGCATGAATTTAATCGCGAAAGAAGGTGGTGAACCAGAACCAAAGCAATTATTTTCGCAAATTATCCAAGGTAAAATCAGCGCCAATGATTATTTATTTGCCGGCACCGCGCACATTAAAGATTATTTTGACGCGGACCGCCTGCAAAAAATTATTACCACTCGCCCCGCCAAAAGCAGCGCTGAGCATTTAGAACGCGTGCTGGGAGAACTTAAAGACGGCTATTCTTTTGGCGGCCTTATTATACAGGTTAGCATTAAAGAAAAAAACCTGGAGGCGCGCAAAACCCGTCCGGTATCAGGCGAAAATTCGGCTGATTCGCTGACCGGCTTGTTTGCCACCGAACAAAAAACCGCCCGCACCCTGGCGCCCAGCGTCATGGGAAGATTGAACCAAAAAATTAAAGCGGCGGTACAAAACAACCTGGCTCCGGCCCGCTCCGGCCCGTCTGCTTCGAGCCAAATTAAATCAAATGCTCCGGCCGCGGAAATTAATGCTTTACACCGCCGGGCGCATGAACCTGCGGAGCGCGCAACGGGACAAAAACGAATAAATAAAATTGGCTGGTCGCAAGTCGCCACGTCCCTCAAAGTTGGCCTCGCTAATCTTGGCAAAGGGATCCTGTGGCTGTTATTCGTTATCTGGTATCTGCTGCAATCGCTGGCCCGGTTGTTAGCGCTGCTATTTTTTGTCGCTACCAATTACCAGAATCGGCGGCGCAACATTATTGAAGAATGGCAACGCCATGTTAAAGCCTACCGCAATGGATTTCTTCGCCTTTCAAAAATTACGCAAATCAGTATTCTCGGGCTGGCGGTGATTATGATAATTTTCATTGGCAGTCTCATTTATATTCGCTCTGCCCAAAACAAGCTTTTGGCTAAAAATCAATTTGAAGCTGGCCTGGCCAACGCAAAAACCAAAAAAGATTCCGCCGAAAGCGCGCTTATTTACAAAGACACCGTAACCGCGCTAGGAGCCGTGCGCGAAGCCAAAACTATTTTACAAGGACTGGCCTGCACAACTAAAACTAATTCTAGCACTTGTCAAGCGCTCTGGCATGATCTTGACGCGCTGGCTACTAAAATTCGCCGGCTCACCATTGCCCCGGTAGAAATTATTACTGCCTGGAGCGCGCCCATTCCCGAACATATTATAAAACTTAACGACACGATTATTGGTTTTAGTTCCAGCACGTCAGATTTAGTCGCTTTTAATTTACTCACCAAAGAAGCGAACCTAATTAAAACCTTTAGCACCATTAGTGGCTTTATAAGCGGCAACGTGCCCAAAGAAAACGACTACGGGCTTCTCCGCTTTAACAACAAACAACTGCTCTCGCTTGACCCTAAAGATAATTCAGCCAAAATTTTAGACGTAGCCTACCCGGCTGACGCCGTGAATGTTCAGAACGCGGTTATTTACAACCGCCGGCTCTATAGCCTGGACACCTTAAACAACCAAATATATAAACATGACAGCCTGAAAACCGGTTTTGACCTTGGAAAACCTTGGGTAAAAGACAGCGCGGTTGATTTAAAGAATGGCAGCGACCTGACGATTGACGGCGATTTATTAATAATGAAAAACGATGGCCAAATCACTAAGTTTACCTCCGGAACAGCCGTGCCCTTCACTATTCAAGGGCTTGACCCCCTGCTTGGCCCCGGTAGCAAAATTTGGACATATAATGATGTGATTTTTATTTACGTACTTGACCCATCTAATAAGCGCATCGTAATTTTAAACAAAGACGGCACGCTTGATCACCAAATTACCGCCCAAGAATTCGTTCGTCCAACGGATATGATTGTGGATGAACCCAACAACACAGCCTATGTTATAGACAGCGGAAAACTCTTTAAGATCCCTCTTAAATAAATTTTTAGATGCAAACAGATTAGAAAATGATTTGGACAGATTGTGAATTAAAAAAACACCGCCGCATTGGAGGTGTTTTTTGATCTGTTTAAATCCTCACAGAATCTGTTTGAATCAAAGTTACTTCAAAGTAACTTTACCGCCCGCTTCCTCAATCTTTTTCTTCATTCCCTCGGCATCGTCTTTCTTCACGCCTTCCTTAATCATTTTTGGCGCGGCGTCAACAATGGCTTTGGCATCAGCCAAGCCAAGGCCGGTAATTTCTTTTACCGCTTTGATAACGTTGATTTTGTTCGCGCCAATTTCGGTGAGCTCAACGTTAAACTCAGTTTTTTCTTCCGCCGCAGGCGCCCCGAGCGCAGCCGAGGGGGCGGACATCATAGCTGGAGCGGCGGCCGAAACGCCAAACTTTTCTTCCATGGCCTTTACAAGCTCCGCGAGCTCAAGGACCGATAACTGCTCAACAGCAGTTAAAATGCTTTGTTGTTTGTCATTCATATTAATGTAGTTATTGGTTAATAGTTATTAGTTTATTTACACTGTCATCCCGAGCGAGGCCTCAAGGCCGACGAGGGATCTCTGTCCAATTCAATTATTCGATTGCTCTATTGTTTCAGCCATAGGCTGATCCGCCTGTGGCGGAAGTGGTTGGGACAGAGATTCCTCACCTCCTGCGACGGAGGATTCGGAATGACAATTGAGTTAAGCAGGTTTTTTGTCTTTATACGCGTTCAGCACGTTCATAAGGCCTCGCATGGTACCGGCGCAGACGTTTACAAACCCAGAAATTGGCGCGTTTAAGGAGCCTACCATCTTGGAGAGTAACTCTTGCTTGCTGGGGAGCGCGGCGAGACTCTTAACCATTGCGGCATCAATAAACTTGCCTTCGAGAATGCCGCCAAAGATCGTCATCACTTCATGCTTTTTAGCAAACGTGCTGACAATTTTAGCGGGAGCAATCTCATCGCTCGTCGCGAGGAAAGTTGCCACGCCACCTTGAAAGGCGCTAAGGTCGATTTCCGAAACACCGGCTTCCTCAAGCGCGCGCTTGACCAACGTTTTCTTGGCGGCCAAGACCGAAACATTTTCAGCGCGGCTATTTTTGCGAAGCTGTTCCGATTGTGCCACCGTTAACCCTTGAAAGTTGGCGAACACCACCGCTTTAGCCTGTTTTAAGCCTTGGCTGAGCTGGCTCACGGTATCGTGTTTTTGCTGTTTTGATTTTGGCATATGAATTTCCTTTCGCGAGGAAATTCACTTCGTAGCGAGCGGGTCGCGAGCGAAGAAGATTCCTTACGAAAATAAAAAAGTGGCTTACAGCCACAGACTAAACATTTTGGTATCTTCGACCTTAAACTGTCATCCTGAGCGAAGCGAAGGATCTAGTCCAACGTTCACTAAAATTCAGTTCGAGTATACCTCGGTAGGCTTTTGGGATTAAGGTCTTTCGACCGCCTACTGTCTATGGTTTACCCCGTAGTGATCCGCCGCGCGGATCTACTACTAGGGTTTGAACAAGTATACAAAAAATGCTTTAAAATGTCAAGAATCAACCTTGGGGATAAGTAAATTTAAGCCGCTTGGCTAACTCCTTGTTCAATCGCACCAGCTTTGCGGCTGTTAACTATTTTTCTTGCTACTATAACTCCGGCTTCAAATAAATTAACGCCGGGCAAAGTGTCGGCAATTTTATGTAGTTCGCCAATCGGGTCAGTCTTGCCATCCAAAGCCCTAACCCTTTCGGCGGCAGCACTTATTCGACCGATGCCCTCTCTTATTTCCGGTTTGTCCAAGCAACCGGCTAGTTTGTCAGCCAAATCATCCGGGCTGTTTGCGCCTACTATCTCCGCATTAATAAGATCAAGCGCGATACCTGAAAACTCAAAAACCTGTTCCTCGTCGGCGGACGGCACTTCAATCTGGCGATTTCGAGCTTTCATATTTTCATCAAACTGTTTAGCGGCTTCCGCCGCGGCTGGGTTATAGCCTTCGGGCATATGTTTAAAAAATTATGAAATAATAGAACCACGCAGTATACCACCTTTCAACGCGTTTGTCAAGGCTGGCAAATTTGTCCCCTTTACAAACTTCACCGTGAGTTTTAATTTTTCCGCCGTTGTAGCTGCCACCGGGTCAAACGGCACATTCGCTCCGGGTGTCCATTTATTGCCTACAATTTTGCGAAGCTCTGGCCACGTCAATCGCTCTAACTTTTTCGCGTGCGGGTTCGTGCGCGGATCGGCAGTGTACACGTAATCAATATTCGAAAGATTTATTAGCTCCTTCGCGCCATAGGTCTTTGCGAGAAGCACGGTATCCCCATCCGTAGATGTCCCTGGCTGCCAACCCGCCGCGATGATTATTGGTTTATTAGTTATTAGTTTATTGGTAGGATTGATAACGACCTCTTTGTGAGCATAATTGCCAAACAGTAGGCGTACAAACTCCGCGTTAAACTGCGTGGTATAAATTCCCATCCAATCCAAAATTTCATCTGTTGGATGAATGGCGTCCCGTAAGCCCTTTTGATAGGTTCGACACGTGGCCCCACCACCGATCACTAAAATAAATCTTTGGCCTCTCTTCGTCTGGTCAATAATTAATTTACGAAACTTTTTAAGAAACGCAATATCAAAACCGGTGGGTGGAATAATGATTGAGCCACCGACCGAGAGAATTTTGAAATTATTTCTGAACATAATATTGAATATTAGATATTAGATATTATTTTTGAAACTTAATATCCAATATTCAATATCTAATATCTATTTTCTTTCCCAATTTTATTTCCTCCGCTATAGACAGCTCCGCCTTGGACGAAAAATTTCTGGTGCAATTTCGTCTTCGGAGTTCGTTTAAACGCCTCCGGCCTCCCCGCCAACCACCGGCTAGGCGTGCGATAGGCTGTTTTGCCTTTGTGGGCTTGGCTTTTGGAATAGTTACGCATATGAACAGATTTTACAAATAGTGAAACAGATACAGACGGATGTGATCCGTGATCTGTTCGCATCCGTCTTACAATCCGTATCTATCTGTTTTTAAGGAGAGTCCCCACTACCCACCCCACCAACATCATAATAATTGACCCCCAAAACGCCGGCCAAAAACCAGCCACGGTAAAACCTTTTACAATTGTTGCGACCAGTAAAAACATGAGGGCGTTCACCACCAAGGTAAACAGTCCCAGGGTTAAAATGTTCACCGGCAAAGTCAAAACCAAAATAATCGGCCGAATCAGCGCGTTCACCAGCCCCAAAACTAACGCGGCAATAAGCGCGGTATAAAAACTGGCCACGCCAATACCGGGTAAATAGTACGCAATACCCATAAGAGCAAGGGCTGAAAGAAACCAGCGTAGTAAGAGTTTCATAGAAAATTATTTTAAATTATGAAGTCCCTGTTTGTCATTCTGAAACCCGCACATGCGGGGTGAAGGATCCCAGTCCGTTGGTGATTGAGACAGAGATTTCTCGTCGGCCTTGAGGCCTCGCTCGAAATGACAGTTGTAAGATTCATTCTATCCCACCAATAAATTAAAGAGCCCGTTAATGAGCGGTGAGATTAAATCAAACAAAAAGAACACAAAAAATAACAGCATCACAAAACCATACCGCTCCAAAAACACCCGCACGTTAGATAATGAATATGGCAAAACAGCAAACAAAATTTTGGATCCGTCCAAGGGTGGAATGGGAACCAAGTTGAAAATCATAAGTCCAATGTTGGCAAACACAATGGTGCCGAGAAGCTGAACGAGCGTATCGGACAAGGGAACAAAGCGAATGACCATGGCAAAACAAAACGCCAGCAAAAAATTAGCCGCCGGCCCGGCCAGGCCTACCATGGCCGGCCCCCACTTTTGATTCTTTAAATTATAGGGGTTATACGGCACGGGCTTGGCGTAGGCGAATAAAAATCGCCCGCCGGTACTAAAAAATAACAAAAGCGGCATAAGTATGGTGCCCCACAAATCAATATGCGCCCGCGGGTCTAACGTGAGGCGTCCGGCATAGCGCGCCGTAGGGTCGCCTAAATGGTCCGCCATAAGGCCATGGGCGACCTCGTGGATAATGGCGGAAGGAATGATGATGACGAAATAGAATATGAGATTGATGAAAGACATAGA
>JAHFHV010000002.1:66810-84132 GCA_023246725.1 Candidatus Magasanikiibacteriota bacterium
TCAATATGAGTCGTTCCTGCGATCTATGTGGCAAATCCGCCGTCCGCGCTAACCACGTATCACACTCCAACATTAAAGTTCCTCGCCGTCAAAAGCCCAACCTTCAGCTTCTCACGGTTGGCGAGAAAACCCTCAAAGTCTGTTCCAGTTGCCGCCGCACCCTAGCCAAACAACTCGCTTAACACCAACTGTCATCCCGAGCGTAGCCGAGGGATCTCGTCGTCGTTGGCGAGATTCCTCCACTGCGGTCGGAATGACAATGCTCAATAAAAAATTCCCCGAAACGAGGAATTTTTTTAGTTTGGCATTACGGCGGATGAACCTATTCCGATTACAGGTAATAGGTGGTTAACCGCACGCCTGGCCCACGGGCCAAACAAATATAGGTAAACCGTTTAATTTGTATCGAATAGTTTTACCGCCGCTACCAAACTACTTCTATCGTAACGCCGATTACTTCTTCTGTCAAATGAGTACAAAAAATCGTCTGCCTTTGTGGCAAAACGATTTCTTGCCTTGTTTGGTACCAAGTTGAGATGCCCGACAATTTTTGATACGCCGTCGGGCAGGAGGCAAACCACTTTGAGAACCCCGCAGAATCTCTGATGAGCTCTACGGGGCAGGCGTGTGTGGTGGGCGCTTTTATGCGGAACGGAGCTGAACGGAATTCATGGCCAACAGTACCGCGTGTGCTGGCGTTTCGGCTGTTTGCACGAGTTGTCGCCTGCGTCCATCGAAATACTCCCCCGCCATCCTTTCGCTCCACCCACCAAATCCTACTAAAGCAATAATAGGTATGTTTGCCTGGTATGCCACAAGCATTTCGGTGAGCACGCCACTGCCGCCTGCGATACAGATAATCGCGTCGCAAGATAGAACAAGCACCGACTCGCGCGGTCCGCCACGCTCGGCACCGCAGGTGATGATGATTCCTGATCCATCAAATACCTGCAACCCCTTTCCATAGGTAACACCAACGGTTAGGCCTCCTACGCTACGGGCGGCCCGCCCAGCAGCCATAGGCAAAGAATCGCAATCTTTTTCGGCCCCATACACGAGGGTGCAACCAACTTTTGCGATCTGTCGCCCTACTTCTTCGGCGAGTTCCAACAGCTCTTTGGGGTACTGTGCCTCTGCAGTATTCCCCATGACACCAATTTGGTTTTTCCGGCCTCGTTCCTGCATGGAGCGCCTCCTTTTGGTTGTTCCCATTAATAAGTCTATCCGATGAATGTCATGTCAGATAGGCCACATTGATGGCAACGATGAGGAAAAGAACAAAATAAAACACCCCTCGATTCGAGGGGTGTGGAATGTTTTAATAAGCCAAAAACACTACCTCGAATCAAGGAAGCTAGTAGTGGTCGTGGTTAATTGTGAATTGAAACTGTTCATATCAATAATTTCATCGTACCACACATTTAAAAATGTGTCAATAGGGCCTACGTTCATCTACTCCATTATCCCATCCAAATTCACATCGTACAAAATCTGTTCCTGAATTTGGCGGTAACTGAACAATTCGTTTTTAGTAAACCAAATGTCCATTTCCCGCGTCGCTTCGGCCGGTTGATCGGAACAATGCACTAAGTTGCGCACCGCGCGTTCGTTGACGTTTGAGAGTTCGTATGAATCCACCGTAAAATCTCCGCGGATAGTGCCCACGTCCGAGGTTAACGGCTGGGTATCGCCCACAATTTTTTTAACAATATTCACGGCCTCGTTGCCTTCCCACACCATGGCAATAACCGGCCCGCAGAGCATAAAATTAACCACCGCCCGCACAATGTCCTTGCCATACTCAATGGCTGGCTTATCGGCAGACAGGCCGGCGGCCTTACGGTTTTGCACAGTCTTTTCGCCTTTGGCGGTATACCAGGCGTCATCTTTTTTATAATGCTGCCACAAGCGCTCTTCATCGGCCATAAACATTTTCATGGCAACCAATTTTAGGCCGGTTCGCTCCAAACGCTTAATAATTTCCCCAATTAAAGAGCGCTGCATCCCATCGGGCTTAATAATAACAAAAGTACGTTCTTTTTGATTCATAATTTTAATCTGAGACTTTAATCAAATAACGCCGAAAATAATTGATCTAAAGCTTATAGGTTAGCCATAGTATACAGAAAAAGGCTAAAAATGTCAACTCCAATCAAAATATAACTGCCAACCTAAAATCAACCGTATGCTTATTACGATCAAAAATTACCATCAGACTAACCAAAATAAACGACCCTTCAGTCACATTGCGCTCAAAACAATAGCGTTTTATAGTCTTGCCGAGCTTGTATTTCTTGGACGTGGTCACGGCCAAATCCGTGGCCAACTCCCCCGCCGCCCGGGTTTTAACCTCCACAAAATAATAATCGCCACCTTTTACGGCGACGATATCAATTTCTCCCTGTGTAGTCTGAAAATTACGATCAATCACTCTAAAACCCTGGCGTGCCAAAAACAGACAGGCTTGATCCTCGCCCCACTCACCCAATTTCTGCCTCCCCGTACTCATAATGTTATTAACACGAAATGTTATTAAACACGAATCCGCAAATTATGCGAATGTACAAATTCGCGAATTTGCATATTCGAAAATTAGCGACATTCGCGTATTCGTGTTGTGAAACAAGTAAATTCGTGTTTAGGATAAATACTTTTCACGCTGTTGCCGAGCCATATGTTCCTCTTTAATTTTTGGCACTCGCTGTACTATGTAGCGCATAATTTGAACGAGCCAGATAAGCGCAAGTATCATCCATGCCAAAAGCCAAAATCGCCACGCTAAAAAATTAACGCGTTCCTGCCGCAGCCACAGCCACACTAACCCCAAAAGACCAAGCGTAATAAAGCAGGTGCTAAGGCGTCCCAGCGCTTTTTTTAAAAATGAATTGGCGCGATATTGTTTGTATAAAAGTACGCCCACTCCCGCCGCTGTCAGAAGCAGTAAAAATCCCAGCCACACGTTAAACTCCCAGCCGCGCAAAATTAAAGGTTGGTTAAACCAATACGATGAATATAAAAGATTGTGAAAACTCATACGTTAGAGAATTATGTGCGAAATGCGAAACGGTTGTCATTCCGAGCGAGGCCTCAAGGCCGACGAGGAATCTCTGTCTCAATCACCAACGGACAGAGATCCTTCACTACGTTCAGGATGACAGTAAAAACTAATTACATTTTCTGGAATATGAGCCCATAATGATACTCGCCGGGCGTAACTTGGCTTAGCATTTTAAGGCCAAGCCCTTCGGCCAATCGTTCAATTGACTCGGGCGAAACCAGCTGCTGGGGCAAAGGGCCAAGCGGCCCCAGGCGCCGCGCCCAGTCCACAACCACAATGGTACCACCGCTTTTTAACAGGCGCGCCGCTTCTTTAAGCGCCGTGAGCTTGTCTTTAAGCATAAAGAGTACATTAACCATAAAGCAACTGTCAAGACTATTCTCGGGAATGGGAACTTTGGCAAACCGTTCAATATCGGCCCACACCGGCTGGACATTGCCATATCCCTCGCTCCTGACGCGGCTTTTAATGCTCTCCAAAATATTTTTGACAATCTCCACCGCGTACACCACCCCGCGCTCGCCTACCACTTTGGCCGCCGGAAACACAAAATGGCCGGTGCGGCCGCAACCTAAATCGGCCACGCGCATGCCGGCGCGCAAGGTAATTTTCTCAAAAACTGGCTCGGGATTGATTAAGGCTGTGCCGGAGTGTGACATATATTTTTGAGTGTCATCGCGAGTCCCCCGCACTGCGGGGGACGTGGCGATCCCATTGCTTCTAGAACTAATTTTGATAACTGGAGGATTGCCGCGTCGGCCTTGAGGCCTCCTCGCAATGACACAGTCATCACCGTACTAGCAGTTTCCCTATGGTGCCTTCTAAAAATCCTTGGAACAAATTAGTAATTAACATAAACCCAATAAAAATTAAACCAATGCCAATGAGTTTATAAAACATGCGACTCCCCCCGCTGGTGCCCATTTTGGCTTCCGCCCAGGCGCTCGAACCAATGTTTTGTATTAACCACTCGGTTTTTAAAACTATCCCCACCCCGGCCAAGGCGGCAATAATGCCAATAATATAATGCCACATACGTTTAAATAAAAAAACAAATTGACTGTTCTATTTTAGCATAGAGGGCTTAAAATGACAACAAAAAAACAGAAACTCCGGAGAATTTCTGTTTACAGTGCGCGGGAGAGGACTCGCCCAGGGATAAACTCTGGGTCCGCCTCTGGCGGAAACTCTTCCTAATACTCTGTGGGCGAGGAGAGACTCGAACTCTCATGATCTTGCGATCGCTACCACCTCAAGGTAGTGCGGCTACCAGTTACGCCACTCGCCCATTTTTAAAACTTCCTGTCCCGCCCCACAATCATTTCTACTTTGTGCCGCGCTAAAGAAATTTTGAGGCGAATTTCTTTGGTCAGGCGGCCATCGGCTTCCACGGCAAACGGTTCAAGGCCGCGTATCTCCATTGTCTCAAACGGAAAGATGCTGGGCTCCTCATACGTATACCCGAACCAATGTCTTTTTGTCAAGGGTCGCAAAAACGCTTCCAGTTTTCCGTCCTGCGGATGCACAATATGCGGCTGAATATCTTTTTTATTCCGTTGCCAATAAAATGGCTGGAGGTTGCACACAATCACTTCCATTTTATCGGTGGCCGACACTTTCAATCTCTCATCATAAAAAACTTCCACCCGGCTCGGAAACACATGTAGCTGGGAAATAAAATAACGATTGTTCATCACGCCAACATCCAAGCGTTCTTTGCGCCGCCGAGATAAGACTGTGGTCGCTTCTGGGCCAACGGGGATGCCTAATACCTCCGCAATGGTGTTGCCGGGGCCGATTGGTAAAAAACCAAACAGGCAGGCGGCCGTGGCGCTGCCCGATAATACCTGGCCAAACGTTTTGTCGTTCCCCACCATCACTACGGTAGTTGCCCCGCGCTTAATCTCATCGTAAATAATTGATTTGGCATCGCTATAATTATTGAGCCGAATCGTTTTGCCAGCAATGCCGTAATCGGTTAAGCTAATCTCCAGCGCTTTAAGCGCGGAAGAATGTTTTTTATCACGAACAAAATTGTCGTAGAGGTAGACATACATAGCAAAAATGTCGAATGAAGAATGACGAATGATAAATCAAAAACCCAATTTTTTTAAATGATCATTGAAACATTGTTCATTCTTTCTTCATTTAACATTTATCATTCTTCATTGAACTGGCGACTCTTCGGCTTCTGCCTTCTTGGTCTGGCCATTTTTCAGAGTTCTTCCTGATTTCTCGGTGCCTTCAATCCCTGGCATCATAAATTTTCCAAAGACTAACGCGCCCGCTTCAATTATGATTGTTTTAACTTCCACGTCGCCCACAATTCGCGCCGTGGAGGTAAGCTCCAGCACGTCTTTAATTTTCATGTTGCCGCGCACTTCGCCGGCTACCTGGGCGCTGCCGGCCCGCACGTTGGCTATAATCCGCGCGCCTTGTTCAACCGAAAGGTGTTTGCTGGTACGCACGCTCCCGGCCACGCTGCCTTTAACAATTATATTTCCTTCGGACGCAAAATCGCCTTCCACGTTCACCGAAGGACCCACCACGGTCTCCACATCATCCACGGTGCGGCTAGAATTTGCTTCAAGTTCGGCTAAATCATTTTCCACGGATATGTGGGAAGATTTTTTTTGAAAAATCATAGAAGAAGTATTAATGTTAAAGTAAAGATAGTATACACAAAAATATCTAGATTGACAACTGTGCGTAACCCCCAGATTGAATTACTCTCAATCAAAGCCTAAAAATTAAAAATCCAAAGCCATTCACTCCCCAGGTACACGCTTGCTATCACGACAAACGTCCCCATCGCTACCGCCAGGCTGTACGGGATGTGGATAGTTTTAAGCGCTTGCCGCCACGAAAGTTCGGGAACGCGCTGCCGCCGATAGAGAACCCACGCAATTGACTGGATGCCGCCGCACACTGCTACCGCGAATAAAACCAGCGGGGCAAGCATGTACCCCAGCCACGCCCCAACCATTAGCATTAATTTTTGGTCCCCACCGCCCATAATGCCAGTGTGCCAAAAAATTAACCACACCCCGCCCACAACCATTGAACCCAAAAAGTGTTCAACTACGCTATGGATGCCAAACCACGGAATAAAAAAAATAATTCCAAGCAGTGTGCCCGGGAGCGTAAGCCAATTGGGAATTTTCCCGGTAGTAAAATCAAAATAAACCGCAATTAAAAGAAGTGGGACGAGCGAAAGAAGTGGGACGAGCGGGAGAAAAAAAATAGACATATTACAACCCACCCATTACCCGCAAGACCGCTGGCGCGAGGTATATGATGAGCAGCGCAGGGAAAATACATAAGACAAGTGGGAGGGCGATTTTAACCGCCGCTTTGCGAGCTTTTTCTTCGGCCAATTTGTGGCGTCGGGCGCGAATGAGCCCGCCTTGAATGGCCAAGGTGGCGCCAAGAGATACGCCGAGGACGCGCGACTGTTTTATAGCGCCAAACAAACGGTTCAGCTCGGGGATGCTTAATCGCTCGGCTAAGTTTCCCAAAGCCTGTTCAAACGGCGTGCCAAACTCCAGCCGCCGTAGAATACCTCTAAATTCTTCGCCCCACATGCCCCGAGCGCGGTTAGCCAAACGCTCCACCGCCTGCTCCACGTTGGCCCCCGCCGAAACATACAGGCGCAGCAAATCAATCATCCCCGGCAGTTCTCTCCCGGCCTCGCGCTCCACTTTAACGCGCTTCCGGGCCACGTATAATTCCGGCCAGTACCAGGACAAACCTAAAATAGAGAATGAAATAACGCCAAATTGCGACCAGCCGCCGGTAAAGAGTAACCACGCGTTAAAGAGAATGGCGCCAACCAGCGACCATTCTTTATAACAGGCCACGCGCCGCGGTGAAAATTGTTTGTCTAAACGGGCCGCGCGCGCGGCCTGAACAAATTTTGGTCGGCTTGAGAGGCGGAGCGTAACGGCGCGCGCCGGGTATTCGCTCAACCACCAGTTCGGCCGGATCAATTTACGAAGCACTGTTTCAATAGCCAAAATGGCTCGGCGCGCGCCCACGTGCCAAACCAAAAACACCGCCGCGCCAACGAGTAAGCCTGTAAGAATTGGGATTAAGATAGAGGACATAAGACACTAGTAATCTAACTTGGTCAATTGCATAATCCAGATAAAGCCAATAATTTCCAAAGCCGCCGCTACCGCCAGAATAATTTGCCCCAGCGCCGTACTGTAAAGGGGATGTAAATATTCGGGGCTTACAAACGCGAAAAAAAATAACATAACCGGAACCAGGCCGGCGATAATCCAGCCGCTTAAGCGCCCGGCCGCGGTTAAGGTTTTCATCTCCTGCTCCAAAGCCACGCGGCCCTGAATGGTGGTAGCGATTTCTTTAAGGAGCGGCACTGTGTTGCCGCCGGCTGTTTTTTGCGCCACCAATGTTTCCACTACCAGTGTCCATTCCGGCACATCAAGCTGGTCGCTAAGGCGCGCCAGGCCTTCGGCAAAACTTAATTGGTACTGCTCGGCTCTAACCAAGGCGCCAAACACGCTGGAGAGAGGCTCTTCCAGTTCACTGGACACAAACGCAATGGCCTGGGGCAGTGAATATCCGGCGCGAAGCGCGTCCGCCAAACTGTTCAAGCCGTTTGGCAATTCATTCACAAATTTTTCCTGTCCGCGTTTGGCTCGGCTCTGTATATGCCAATAACTGCAGACGAAAATAAAGCCAACAACCACTATACCCCATATCCCGAAAATTAAAACAAAAACAAGTAACAAAAATAAACCAATTAAGAGCAGAGTTCCCTTTTTAGGGGCGGCGCGCCGGTACCCGGCCCAGGCCAAAGTTCGCTCCCAGTGGGTTGGGGCGGTGGGCAACAGTTGCGGCCATAATTTTGCCGGCCGAACGCGGCGTTTACCCGCTCGTTGTAATAAAGCTGATCCGGCGTCGCCGCGGTGCTGCGCCCATAAAGCCAGGTAAATCATGGCCGGCAAAATGCCTAAAAAAAATAATCCCGCCAAGGCCAGGGCGACTTCTTGGGAAAAGGGATGTGAAAGAGACATACAAATTTTTAACTGCCATCTTTATATAGATTCAGTTTAGAATATTACAAAAACTACTCAAAACTTTTACTGCTTTATCAAAATTAACTGATTTTACGAGAATATAATCTGTATCAAAAGTCGAAACCGCAAAAATTCCAATTTTTGCGTCAGCTAATGGATTTAAAAGTGAAGCGAGGATTCCTGTTAAAGAAAAAGGAATTGGACCTTTAAGCTTAAAGCCTCGCCAATCTGTTTCTGCCTTGATGCCATTTGGGAGTCGATTCTCCGAGCAGACTACTGAAAGTTCATCATCAGTTTTTGTGATTGAGAAAAAAATATCGCCTTCAATCCAAGTAGGAATTTGAGCGTCTTTATTTAAACGACAAACAGCCAATTTTTGGGGTAATATCGAAAGTGAGAGCTTTGAATCTTCCATACCTAAAAATTTATTTTATAAAAAATACGCAATCAGTATGGAAACTAACAACAATTAGCGAAACCATTCGTTATCAACTGTTATTCCCGCCTCCAAAAACATCTGAATCCGCTCCGGCTTTGTGCCCATGGCTTTAAACTGCCCGCTGACTTTATCAAACTTAAACAGCGGCAACATGGTATACGAAAATTTCTCGTTCGTATCACTCCGCAAAGCCATTTCGCCAATTTCTACTATTCTACGAGTCCCGTCCGGCAACCGCTCTTGTTGCAGAACATAATGCACCGCGCTCTTAATTTGTTCTCTAATCGCGAGGAGTGGCAACTCAACATCCGCCATTAAAGCCATGGTCTCCATACGCAGGAGCGCCTCCGCCGGGGCATTCGCGTGGACAGTGGTTAAAGACCCTTGGTGGCCGGTGTTCATAGCCTGAAGCATATCCAGGGCTTCGCCCCCGCGTACTTCGCCAATAATAATTCTATCCGGCCGCATACGCAGGGCGTTTTTAAGAAGCGTGCGAATGGTAACTTCGCCCGCGCCTTCCACGTTGGGCGGGCGGCTCTCTAAGCTCACTAAATGAGGGTGCGTTAAGCGAATTTCCGCCGTGTCTTCAATGGTAATAAGGCGCTCATCGCTCGGCACCAGGGCGGCGAGCGCGTTTAGCGTACTGGTTTTGCCAGCGCCGGTACTGCCAGAGATAATCAGGTTTTGTTTGGCCAAAATAACGGCGCGTAAAAAATCTGCCATTGGTTTTGATAATGTGCCGCGCGCCACTAATTCTTCAACTTGTAAAACCTTAGACGGGAAACGGCGAATGGTTAAAACCGGCCCCACCTGGGAAAGGGGTGGTATCACGGCGTTCACGCGCGAACCGTCCGGGAGGCGCGCGTCCACCAAGGGCGACGACTCATCAATGCGCCGCCCCACCCGCGCCACAATCCGATTTATAATGTGGAGAATATCCTCATCGCGGCTAAAGACAATGCCAGTTTTCTCAAGTTTGCCGTCTCGTTCAATAAATACCGCTTGTCGGCCATTAACCATAATTTCCGTAATCGCGCTGTCGGTCAACAGTGGCTCTAGCGGTCCAAGACCGAGCACGCGGTACAACACTTGGTTTAAAAGCTCGGTTCGATCAGATGGCGATAATTTTCCGGCGCGCTGATTCTGGACAATCAACTCCTCCAAATGTGGAAGTAGTAATTCGCGCGTCAAAATTTCCGTATTGGCTTTTTCCTCAAGCCTAATAATCAGCGCTTCCTGAAGTTCGTCAATAAGTGGAGAAAGGAGTGACATATCGCTATTTTTTCTTAGGCGTTGAGGTAGCCGGGACTACGGGCGCGGGCTGGACTGATTCCACGACAACCGCCAATTCATACTGCCAGGTATGGGCCTGTAAAATCCGCTCGGCCGTGGCTTCAACCAAGGACAATAAAATCGCTTGCGGAAAATCATCTTTATCATACGTCACGCTTAAAACCTGCGCTTGGCGAATCAAGACACCGAGGTCTCCCTGGTCGCCCGGGCGGCTGGGCGGCAAAGCGCCATACACGGTAATAAAATCATTCTTCTTTATGTGCGGCACCGGGCCGGACAGCCAATTGCCCGACAACACAAACCCCACATGCCCGCTTGGCACCAGCGTGGCTTCGGATGACGGATCGCGCTGGTAAATTAAATCCGTGTTAGTAAAAATTTCCCGGCTGCTTTTGGCGCGGGTTAATACCTGCCCCGCCAACTGGTTAACGTCGGTGAGGGCGGTCGTTGGCACTAATTCGCGCGGAATTTGGCGCAGAGTAATGTCGCTGGCTTTTAAAATCTTGGGCGCGGTCAAATCCGCGGCCGCTACCACTACCGCCACCGATTCTTTTTCCTGACCCAAAGTAAACATCCACCAGGCCACCGCTCCGGCGGCCAGGAGCGCAAAGGCGATTGCAAGCATGAGCTCGAGGCGGGCGTAATTTTTTACCGGTTGTTCTGACATATCATAGTATTTAGTTACAAAAACATTATGACAATTGGTGATTTCACGATTCAAAAATCTCTACGGACAAATAGTTGTGTTCCCCATTACCTGCGAAGCGAACAGTGAAACGCCGGTTCCCGCTTTGGACATTTCTGCCAGCCTGCCAAGAATCCACCGGTGGGTGTAACGCACCTCTACCTCTACCCTTACTTTTTTATCCAAAGGGTTGCTCTGGCAATCAATAAAATGCTCCGGATACTTAACCGTCACATTAGCCTCTGGGTTAAAATTAGTCAAGCTGGTCGGCTGATTCTTGGCAACGTAATCTGTCACCACTCCTTTTACGCGATTAATATACGTGGAATCGTTTTGCAGGCGCTGGCGCTGATTAGTATCAATATACGCTTCCGGGTGTTTTATTTCATACTCGGTTAAAACCAGCCAAGGATTTTTAGCGCGCTTCTCGTTATATTTTTCCTGGGCCAGGTCGGCCACTATTTTGGCCACTTCGTGGCCGCCGGCCGCCGCGCTTAAATCCGCCATGGTTTGAATTTGCTCTTTGCGAATCAAAGCCGCCGTAATATCCAGCATAAAACTAAGCATGAGTAAAAATGCCACCAGGCACAGCGCCACCATAATCATTGCGATGCCTCGATCATCAGCAGCCGGGCTGATTGGCTGGCGGGTCCATTTCCATGCGCGCCACCGCCTGGCCAGTGGCCGTGGAAAACGGATACGCGGTTTTGGCGCTCTGTTCATAATTCATCTTAACATAATTAAAACCAAAGGGAATTCTATACCGTACTTTAACCATCACTGAACTCCCTTCTCCCGGCAAAGGATTCGGAATATCAATATCAAACGCGGCTGGGTCGTTATTAATCACCTGTACCATCTTTAAAACCGCCCCCTCTGCCTGACACCACTTGCCGGTCAAAGCGGCGGTCCGCGCTCCTTCGCGCGCCGCGGCCGTTACCACCTGAATGGAATTAAGCCAGTAAGCCACCACAAACATCCCTAAGAGTAAAAAAAGCAGAAACGGCATTAAAATCGCCGCCTCCACCGCCGCTTGGCCGCGCTGGTCTTTAAAAAAAGACATAAAAAAAACTCTTACCAATTCCACAAGCTATTCCACGCCTCCGATACCGCGCTCCCTACGGCATTGGTTGCCGCGCCAACCGCGTTCGCAACTTGCGCCGCGCCGCCGTCCACCAGCCAAGCCGCGGCGCCAGTAGCTAAAGAAGCGACTCCTGTCACCGCCGCCACAGCGCCAAAACCCACCCCACCAACACCGGTCCATGATGTTACAATACTCGCTGTTGCTGCCCCTCCCGAAATAGCCAGGAGCCAATCGGAGGCGGCGCGGAGGCCAGTGGCAGCGCCCTTTCGCGTGCCTAAAACGCCAACGCCGTCTTTCCCAATCATATTAATGAGTTCAGCGGTTTGGCTGATGCCGCCGGTAACGCCAAAGTAAATCGCGCCTAGAGCGAGCGCCGCCCCGCCGACTTTAGCTAAAAATCCTCCCAAAGCCTTGGCTGTTGGACTTGACACAGCTTTGCCTAATGAACTTATGAATGTAGGAAAGGTTTTTGAAGCAAAGCCGCTGGCTGCTCTCCCTGCTCGAGTAAGCGGACTAAACACTTTTCCAATCCCTCTGTTCAGCCATTCCGCTGCTGGGCCAAATTTTCCGGCTAGGTAATTATCTAACCTCCTTGCTGTGCTTAATTGATAATTACGAAGAGCTTGCGCGGGAGTAAATTTTTGACCTGTACCCTGAATAATTTCATCGGACAGCCGACCAAATTGATCTTTACGCAAACCAAGCTGGTTGGAAATAGCTCCTTGCTCGCCGATAATAGGACTATTCGGGTATAATCTGGCGTCACGTTCTTGAACAGCAATTTTTTTTAAATCTTCTAAAAATGTTTTGCGCACTTCAAACGATTTAATGGCTGGATTCTCGAGTCCGCCCGATACTTTTTGATGAAAAAAATCCAAAGCGCGTTCCTTGTCTCCAAAATTGAGCCACAACGTTCTATATTCGCCGTTAACCTTCTCCACTACATCTACTATTCCGCCTTGACTCAGTAGTAATCTGGTGTTTGGCGCTCCTTCAACTCTAAACACAGTTATAGTCTCGCCTTGAACAGTAATTAACCCAGAAACAGTTGAGCCAAGACCAAACAAGGACCCTAAAAAATTTTTATCAACCGAACGATTCAACGGCTCAGTAAGCGGCTGTAGAGCAGCTCCGCTCTGCGGAGTGAGCGCGGGAATGGTTATATTCACTGGGGGAGGAGAAAACGTGGTTGCGGCTAACCCAGCGCTGGGAAACGTAAGGATAAAAAAACCGAAAAAACTAACGCTGATCATTTTCAAAGCTTTCTTTATTTTAGAAGACCCTATTGACATACAGCTATATATTTACTTTTTCTGATTGATCAAACACGGAATCTGCGCCCGCCGCCTTTAAAAGATGCGCGAGCGCTCCCACGCTATAGGGCCAACCATCTACAATCACATTAACTCGCACGCGAGTTTCGTCTCGCTGCATACTCCACCATCGCCAGCTACGATTATGCATCGAATCCAGCCACGAGCCAAAATGCCAGCCAATCGCCTCTCGATCGTTATGCTTAAGATATTGTTCTAACTCTTCCTTGGAATAATAGTGAAAAGAAGGCAAAAACCACTCTGGCAGGCGCGCTTTCCACTCTTCATTAGTTGGCCAAGTAGTGTCGAGTGAAGCCTGGGCCACCATCCGCGCAATGTGCATTACCTTATCTTCAGCCTTCAGCGCTTGGTCAGCGCTCGCAAACCGCGCCTCAAGAGCAACAAGAGTCCAGCCGGGTGGAACGATTTCGTCTGTACGTGCATGGGTTAAATTTTCTATTTCTTGTTGTGGTAGCATATGTTATGAGCGACTCTGCGCTTCAGCTGCAAACGCCTGTCTGGTTTTTTTAGAAAACTCTATCTTTGATAAACGAATTGGATTGCCATTTTTTACAATAATCTCGAATTTTTTTGTGGTTATCACATTAATAATATCAGCTAGTGGTACAATACAGAATTTGCCAAACGGATTCGGCTGTACCCTAACCTCTCTGGCGGTAACAATAAGGCGTGGCTTACGATTAGCTTTACCAAACAAAAATAGATACGCCCCGACAGCCAGACTTTTAATCCCACCGCCAATATGGCCGGTAGCAAATAAAACTAACGGAATCAGAATTAAAATAATGCCCGTATAAAATGCTACTGGCCCCCAGAGCTTACGAGTGAAATATTCTTTAGGGTAGTTCTCTGACATACTTTTTACAAAACCCCGAGCCGCAGTTGCGGCTCGGGGTCAGAAACTTATTGAAGCTCATTCGCGGCTTTGGTGAACACTCCAATCAATTTATCCTTAAGTAATATAAGCGCGCCCACCACTGCCACCGCGATAATCGCGATGAGGAGACCATATTCGGTCATGGCCTGGCCGGACTCATCGTTAAACCATTTTTTGGCTAACTTAAGCATATTTTTTAATTACATAAATAAAAGTGGTTAATTGTAGAATGTGATACCTGTATTCTAGCAAAAAACAACAATTTTGGCCATTTCTACAATCAATACAGGTACCTTGGCACAAACAGCATAAATTGTCAATGACCGCTGTACACTTGTCATTCCGACCGTAGCGGAGGAATCTCGGAAAATCAATTGGCGAGATCCCTCGACTACGCTCAGGATGACACTTTAGAGCTCGACTCTTATGTTTTGTCCAACCTCAATGTTGTGTCGTTTTACTCCCCCCGCCGCCAATTCCAAACAATGCACCGTCCCCACCGGCCCGCGCGCCGTTTTCCATGGTTTAAGATTTTCCACAACCCCAAGTATTCTGTTCTCACTATCAAGCCACACCACATCAATTGTAAAACGCATAAACCAGGTGTGCACCCCGGCGCAGCGCGATATTAAAAGCGCCTCGTCCGGTGGGAGCGATGTTCGCCAGAGTAGTCCAATGAGACGAGCAAAAAATGTTTTAGCGGTATGGATTTTTAATGTCTTATCCATTGAAAAAATTATACTATTTTAATAATTCCTTTTATCGCCGCAGGCTTATTGTCTGGTTCTTTAAACACCCAGCCATCAGATCGCGTTCCTTCATGCTCTCGACCCGCATAACTAAACTCTATTTGTTTAAGCTTCATTGGGTCGTAAATCATGACTATGTCGATTCTGACAGGCCGCATTGGTTCGCGCCAGGTTAAATGAAAATATGGCCAAGTAAAAACACTAAACATCTTCGTATCTTCTTCCACCTGGTAGTCAAAGGCAAAAATATCTATTGTTTTGCCTTCGTTGTTTTCATATCGGTCCCCTTTCCGATTTTGGTCATAATGATCATGCCCCAGGCGTTGTATAATTTCTATCATCTCGTCCGTGGTTTTACCCGGGTGCTCCGCGGAACTCACACACCGAATGGCAACATACTGCCCTAAAAAATATTTTTTGATTAAATCATCAACTTTTTTGCCAACCACCTCATGGTCCGGTTCTTGGTCCGTGCCGTATTCGGGGAGAGAGATTGTGTAAACTGGAATTTCCATATTCCCTGGTTACTTTGTCAAAAATCTAGCAGCTTCTCCGATTTTCTTTTTAAAATTTTCATCCATACTCAAAACCTTAAGCCCATATTTTTTGGCTTCTTTTTCTAAGTACGAACTATAAAGTGAAACCATATTACCCACTTTTAAAAATGTTTCCGGTTTTTTAGTCCCCACAATCAGCCAATCATTGGGCGTGGTGCTTTTGTGAACATCAACCGCAAATTTTGCGGCGTCCTTTTTAATTATAAAAATTGCTTTAATTTTATTGCGTCCGTATTTTTTAATTAGTTTGTGGGCAAAGCTTGGCTCAATGTGGTAACCTTCAATCACATAACTATTCCCATCAGCAATTTCGCAAATCGCCGCCATATCAATGGCCGGAAAAACGGGCCTGGCCTGACGGCGCAATACCGAAACAATTTTTTGCGCCGACAGTTTAGAATAAAATTCATCGTTGGTTTTTAATTTTTTGCGAAGGAGCGAATAGGGGTGCAGTTTGTTCCATTGCTTCTGGGTCATGTACTCACCGACAACTGTTTGAAGCATATCACACGAAATCCAAGGAATGCCGCGCTGTTTAAACATGGCTTTGGCGAGAGTTGTTTTACCGCATCTCGGCGGCCCGCCAATAAGATAGATCATAATTTTAAAGTTAAAATCTCCTCCAACAATTCCGGAAACGTCTTAATTAAAAAAGAAAAATGTCCTCGATTTTCAAAATGCACAACCTTGGCACCAAGGTCTTTTTCATAAGTTTTTGTCGCTTCTAAAATTCCTGGCCAATCGTCATTAGAAACAAAAATAGTCGTGCCATTTTTAATTTGTTTTTTAACATCCGGCGTAATTATAAAATTAAAAAATTCAGCCCCCTCCGGAAAATCTTTTGACGCCTGTCGAGCCGGCGCAACCAAAATGAGTTTGTTGACAATCTTTTTCTCTTCAATAAGATATTTAACACCAGCCCCAGCGCCCTGACTAAGCCCAACTAGAACGGTGCCTTCGTCAACGCCGGCTTCATTAAGTGCCCTCTGCCATTCACTATACGGCGCTTGCCACACGCGCGGAATCACGGGGCACGTTACGCGCCAACCCTGTTTTTCTAATTCTTTTTTTATCCACCCCATCCAATTATGTTCATTGTTCGGATTGCATTCGGGAATATTTTCCGGCCGCGTGCCATCCTCAAATTTTTCTGGGAACCTGCCGTAAAGTAAGATAGCGTTTTTCATAATTGGATAATGCGGAATATGCCCTCAGTGTTGGCGCAATCGGTTTCATACCTTTTGCCATCAGATGAGACCAGTTTCAGTTGTCGACAAAATGTCGATAACTGAACGTCTTCTTCAGTTTTTACTCTAATCTTCATTTTATACCAATAATCATTGGCATTAAGGCTGTCGGTGAGCGCGGAAACTACGTCAATAACCGAAAACCACCACTCGTTGTGGTCAATAATTTTCCGAATTTCTTTGCCTTTAAAAATAGCGATTTTGGTAGATTCGTCCATATAATTAATAGCTACGCCGCTACCACCTGTTCACTCGGCTCCGTGGGCTTTAGGGGAATCCAAAAACCAAACTCACTCCCCTTTTTAAGCCCGGGAGATTTGGCCCACACATGTCCCCCGTGCGACTCGATAAACTTGCGGCACACATACAGCCCCAGGCCGGTGCCGTTCACATTGGTATTTTTTACGTTCTCGCCGCGGTAAAACTTTTGAAAAAAATTCGCCTGGTCAATTGGCCCAAACCCAAAACCTTTATCCCGCACGCGCACGCTCACGCCGTCATTTTCGGCCAGGGCCGTAACCGCTATATCTCCGGCAGTAGTATACTTAATGGCGTTATCAACAAAATTAAACACCACGTGGCGCACTTTTTCTTCATCATAGACTATTGTCGGCAGTTTGGCTTTAGCCCACACCAAAGTCAAACCATTTTGCTTGGCACGATCAGAGAGCTCGGCAACCACGCCATCAATTAATTTCACCATGTCATGCTCGGCAAAATCAAACTTGGTGCGGCCTTGTTCAATCCGGGTAATGTTTAAAAATTCATCAATGAGTTTAACGAGATGCCCGTTGCTCTCATCCATATTGTGTAAAATATCTTTCGTGGCTTTGGTTACCTTGCCATACGCCCCGTCTCCAATTAATTCCACATACCCGTTGATAATAGAGAGCGGCGTCCTAAGCTGGTGCGCCGCAATGGAGAGAAAGTCGGTCTTTTGGCGATCCAATTCTT
>JAHFHV010000024.1:0-2545 GCA_023246725.1 Candidatus Magasanikiibacteriota bacterium
CGGCTGTTATTATGGGAATTTTTGCTTATTACGCGAGCCAATTCATTCATTTCAGCGCGGTGATTGCTATCTCGGCCATGCTCTACGCTGGTCTTTTATTTGTAACTAAAGCCTTAAGCAGAGCAATACTTACAGAGATGATACAAAAAGTAAGAGTATAGTACTGTCATATTTTTGTCTGTCATCCTTCACCCCGCCCCGCAGTTGCGGGGCGGGGTGAAGGATCCCTGTCGGTCTTTTTTCGCGAATTGGACAGAGATTCTTCGCTACGCTCAGAATGACAATAAACGCTAAAAGCGTAAGTCCTAGTATAGAGCAATGTAACAATGCAATTATGTCCAAGATATTAATCATCACTTTAGAATACCCGCCGCAAGTTGGCGGCATTGCTTCATATATTTTTAATTACGCTCAAGTATTAGCTGGTGATAAAATAATCTACGCGCCGCGCCTGGCGGGGGACAGCGCTTTTGACCAAACCAAACAGCTCAAAGTTATTCGCCGTTCGCCGTACTGGATTTTATGGCCCCGCTGGCTCCGGATGCTTTTTCAAATCGGTAGTATTATTAAGCAAGAAAAAATAACCGAACTGCATATTCATCATGTCCTTCCAGTCGGGTACATTGGCTACTGGTTTTTAAAGCGCAAAAAAATTTCCTATACGCTTTTTTTGCATGGCACGGATTTTAATATGGCGACCAAAAATAAGTTTAAAGCCAACCGATTCCATACCATCTGTAGCCAGGCCAGCCGCACTGTTGTTAACAGCGAATTTTTAAAAACAAAATTACTGGCGCGATTTGATGATTTAAAAAATGTGATTGTGGTAAACCCGGGGCCAGGGTCAATCTTTTTTAACGGGGTAGACGAAGCCGCGCTCGCCAAACGCCGCGCGGAACTCGCCCTCACTGGTAAAAAAGTTATACTCACAGTGGCGCGCTTAGCCGAAGGCAAGGGGTATCCGCACCTTATACGCGTCATGCCGGAAATTCTTAAATCTATCCCAAATTTGGTATGGATTATTATTGGCAACGGACCAAAGAAAAAAAATATTATGGATTTAATTCAAAATCATTCACTCCAGAACGTTGTGCGCTTCTTAGGCACCGTTGCCTACGCGGATTTGCCTTTCTACTATCATTTAGCAAACGCGTTTGTCCTGCTTACACATCCGGATGAGGTAAGTGAAGAAGGGTGGGGGACGGTGTTTTTAGAAGCGGCCGCCAGCGATCTGCCCGTGGTTGCGGGGCGGGTTGGCGGAGTGGAAGAAGCGGTTTTGAACCTTGAAACCGGCCTTGTTGTAGACGTGCATCAGGATAAAGCGGTGGTGAACGCCATTGTAGAAATCTTAAAAAACCCTGAATTTGCCAAGCAAATGGGACAGGTCGGAAAGGCCCGTGTTTTAAGCGAGTTTACGTGGGAAAAGCAGATAACAAAATTAGGAAATTAAACTGTCATTCTGACCCGCCCAGGGCGGGGAAGAATCTCTGTCCAATCGCCAACAATGAAATAATTGAGCCATTGAACCAGACAGAGATCCTTCACTGCGTTCAGGATGACAAAAAATATGTCTTCACTAATCAGCATTATCATCCCGGTTTTCAACCATGCCCATACCATTGAGCGTTGTTTGCAATCAATCGCCGAGCAAACGTATCGTCCATTTGAAGTGATTATAGTTAATGATGGTAGTACCGATAATTTTAGCGATCGCGATCTTCTCTCCCCTTTTAGGGGAGAGACAGAGAGAGGGGTATCTCAAATCGCCTTAAAAATTCTTCACCAACCAAACCAAGGCGCCCCCGCGGCTCGTAACAGTGGGTTTGCAGAAGCCACCGGCGAGTATGTTATTTTTTGGGACGCGGATACCGTTGGAAAGCCTCAAATGCTTGGAAGGCTTGTAAAGGCCTTGGAGAGAAATCCTCAAGCTAGCTACGCGTACAGTCAATTTAAATTTGGTTGGAAAAAATTTACCTGCCAAGAATTTAACGCCGAAGATTTAAAGAAAAATAATTATATTGACACCACCTCGCTTATTCGCCGGGAGGCATTGAATACCCCCTCCACTGTCCTCCCCCTAAACGGGGGAGGAAACGAACGATATCGCGTCGTTTCGTCGGCTCTCTCCCCTGTTAGGGGAGAGATAGAGAGAGGGGTATCTGGCCCTTTTGACGAATCACTCGCTCGCTTCCAGGACTGGGACCTCTGGCTCACGCTTTTAGAACAAAATAAAACCGGCACGTTTGTGCCGGAAGTGCTGTACACTAAAATTGTTCAAGGACGCAAGGGAATGAGTTCGTGGTTGCCGAGGGTTTTTTATCGGTTGTTTAGCAGCAGTCAAAAAGTTCTAGAATATAAGGAAGCAAGGGAAGTTATTTTGAAAAAACACAATCTTGACTAATATTTTCTTCTGTGGTTATATATCTCGTACCCGTGTGTCGCCATGGTGGCGAAAGGGTGCAAGGAGGCAATCATGTGGCTGTACCACACCAAGTTTTGGAGTTCTTTGCTCCACGCCGCTCGCCCCAACTGGGTGAGTGAGCAA
>JAHFHV010000024.1:2645-17284 GCA_023246725.1 Candidatus Magasanikiibacteriota bacterium
GCGATGAACATCCACATGCACAAGAGCGGTGATCGTACCCCGCATGATCAGCGGGAGGCCTTCACTCATGCTCACATCATCGCCCGCGCACTCGGCGCCAACGTGCGCAAGGATCTCGGAGAGTACGTCACCGCTGCCAGAGAGCTCGGCATCTGAAGCACAAGCAACCGGGCCGCCGCTCTGCACCGCACAAAAAAGCTGTGTGAGCGGCGGCCCACACAGTACCTTTAAAAAGGTATTTTTTATTTTGAAAATTTTGGAGTAATTGTGAAGATACAGGCAACCCAAATTATTCCTAAAACATGAAATAACGCGGGTGAAGTTAAATTGATGATTAAAAGAGCTATAATCGAAGCGAAAAAAAAGTTTTTAGATGACAGACTATTTTTTCGAATGGCATCTAGTAAATAGTAAATAGTAAATAGCCAAATAAATAATCCGATAATTCCCATCTCATCAATAATCTCCAAATACCCCCAATCAAAATGTGGTGTGGTAATTTCCTGCTTAAAAATCGGGCTAAACACAGTCACGGTCGCCCCTAAACCTTCACCGAGCATGGGGTGAGCCTTGATTTTCTCAATAATTTTTGGCAGTAACAGCAGGCGGGAGAGCGAGCTATCTTCAATTTGCGGACTGGCAATGCTCTGAAGCCGCACGCCGAACAATTCCCAGCCTAAACTTTGGCCGCGGCTGGCAATAAGGTGAATTGAGGTGAAAGAAAAACAGAAAAAGATTAAGGTCGAGATTGAGATTGTGAGCCAGCGTTTTAAGTTTTGACGAGTAAAGAGAAACAGAAGTCCGACCACGAGGGCGAGGAGGTAGATGCGGGTGAGGTTGAGAGCCATGACAACCAGCATTGTCATTGCGAGTCCAGCGTAGCGGGACGCGGCAATCTCCTTGGTTCCAGTAATGTTTAAGTTGGGGGATTGGCCTTTTGTGGCATCGCGAGACTTCGTCGTTCCTTCGTCACTCCTCGCAATGACACTGTGAATAAACCACAACAATACCGGTACAAGTAGCAAATGTTCATTCAAGACTAATCGATAAAAATGAAATGGCAATTCGGTAATTTTTCCCAAGGAAACGTCACGGTACCAGTGGTAATATGAGTCTTGGAGCGCAAAATGGCCGGATGAAAAACCAATGAAAGTAAAAATAATCAGAGCAAAATTGCCAATAATGGCGGCCATAAGGGCATTACTGCACAGCTCTTTAAATTTTTTTGATTGTAACAGTTCTCGTAGTGGAAAATAATAGAGGAAGAAAAAGTAGGGGATAGTGTCGGAGACGACAAGGTGGATATCATGTCCACCCAAATACCCTCGCGCGGCAGAAAAACCAGCCCAGATTATCAATAAAAATATTGGATATTGGATATTGGATATTATTTCTTTGTTTTTCAATTTCCAATATTTAATATCCAGTATCTTTTGAATTCCATAAATAAGCAAAGATACTCCGAGTAAACATGTCCGCAGTGACAAGCTACCAATTGCCAAATACCCTCCCGCTCCCCCCAAAATTATCTCCAGCGCGATGATATACCACCCCCATTCATCTTTTTTCCAAAGGAAATAAATCGCGGCGAGAAGAATTGCCGCGGAAATTGTTGTATTGACCGGGTTAGCGCTATGGAGTGGGGTCTGGGGTTGAAAAAAATAGGAAAAAATACGCAGGGCGGGGTAGAGAGCAAAAAAAAGTGAGATTTGTTTTTTCTGCATAAGTTGGCGAAGGAGCCCTCACCCTCTGTCCCTCTCCCTAGGGAGAGGGAGTATCGTGGTACCATCTCCTTTGAGGAGAGGGGCGCGGGGTGAGGTCCAAACGCAAATTAGATTAATTTGAGCCCATGAATGCGTTGGTAACCTTGGATGAATATTTTAGCTTCCATTGGTTTTTTGCCTTCCAGTTGTAGTTCCAATACTTCAATAGCGTCCGCGCCGCAAGAGATATAGATTTTCTCATTTTCAACAGATACCCCTCCCACTGTCCCTCCCCTAACAGGGGAGGGAGTGATTGTGAGTAATTTTAATCTTTTTCCCTCCCACATAGTCCAAACCCCGGGCCAGGGGGTTAAACCGCGGTATTGATTATAAATTTCCTGGGCAGATTTGGCCCAGTCAATTTTTCCGTCATCCCGCGATAAAATTTTGGTAAAAGTCACTTGCGCGTCGTCTTGAGGCTTTGGTTTAATTTCTCCCGAAATAAACTTGGGGATAATTTGTAAAAGTAATTCATTAACCCGTGGTGTCATCTTTCTGCTTAGCGTTTCATATGTATCATTGAGTTCAATAGGAAATATTTCTTGCGCTAAAATGGACCCATGGTCCATTGCTTCATCCATTTGCATAATCGTGATGCCCGTTTCCGCGTCTCCATTCATAATGGCGGTTTGAATAGGGGACGCGCCGCGGTATTTGGGGAGTAGTGATGGGTGAATGTTGATTGTTCCATGGGTCGGAATATCCAGAATATTTTTTGGAATAATAAGGCCGTAGCGGTAAACGATGTTGATGTCCGCCATGGGTAGGGGACGCAGATCTGCGTCCCCTACAGTAGTTGAAATATTTTTCAACGTCTCCGGCTGTAGCACCTCAATCCCATACTTCTCGGCGACAATTTTTACCGGTGGTGGTTCCATTTCCTGTTTCCGTCCGGTTGGACGATCTGGTTGCGTTACTACCAGTGCAATTTTAAAACGAAGCCGTGAACTCTCCGCGCCCCGTATTGGCGGGGCGCGGTGTAGTTCATGGACACTGGCGTTAATCAGGGTTTCAAGGGTTTGGGCGGCAAATTCATCAGTGCCAAAGAAGGCTATTTTGGCTAATCCTTGCTGATTTTTTGATTTACCTCTTGACAAAAACATATATTTGTGCTATACTTACTTGTTTTTGATGATGTTGAGTCGCTATCTTGGCGGCCAGCACTCTCAAAACAAGGGAAGACACATGATCACGATCCGCACACTTCTGTCCGGTAGCAGGCTCCTCATCAGGTCCGGCCCCAGCAAGATGGGCCTCGCCGCGTCGCTCTTCGCCGACAAGCGCGATTCGATGCCGGTGACGTTCGCCCTCGCCATCGAGACGAATCCCAGTCACTGGGAGGAGTACAAGATGTTCGTGCTGAGGGTGGGGGCCGAGGACGGCTCCAAGGAGAGCTGGTGCCTCAAGGGGTACCTCGTCGACGGTGACAAGACGCACCACGTCGAGGCGTACTACCGGACCGACCAGCTGTCCGGGAACATGACCCTGGTCAAGTAGTCCCGAAAGCCCCCGTGGCGTGCGTTGCGCGTCCGGGGGCTTCGTACTTTTAATCCCTTGGATACTTTGAATTTGGTTTAACCACTTTAAGTGCTTCTTTATCCACGCGCCGTAAATCCTTAGCCTTTTCAATATACAAATGACCGTTTAAATGGTCGCACTCGTGCTGAACAATGCGGGCAAAAAAATCTTCGGCGATAAATTCCAATTTGTTGCCTTTTTTATCTAAAGCCGTTACTTTAATTTTTTTGTAGCGTTTTATTTTTCCATATACTCCCGGAACGGATAAACACCCTTCTTCGTCCCATTCTTTTACAATAGATAGTTTGCTCCACACCGGATTTATTAAACACAAATCGTTTTTGGTAAGGGGGTTAAATTTTTTGGCAATTACACAGAGTTGAATTGGTTTGCCTACTTGCACCGAAGCTAACCCCACGCCATCCTTAATATACATGGTCTCTACCATGTCTTTAATAAATTTTTGCATTTCGCGCGAGTTAATTTTCGCTGGGTCAACA
Source organism: Candidatus Magasanikiibacteriota bacterium (assembly GCA_023246725.1). Lineage (GTDB taxonomy): Bacteria > Patescibacteriota > Patescibacteriia > Magasanikbacterales > GWA2-37-8 > SICD01. Next base: position 6,427 of record JAHFHV010000024.1, read on the forward strand.
TCCGCGGAGCGTTTATGCAAAATTGGGTTTAGTTCAAAAACAATGTCGTAGACCATATTAGGATTTAGGCTATAGCTAGTAGCTTGTAGAAATGTCATTCGTTCGTTTCGGTTTCGGTTGTCATTTCGAGCGTAGCCGAGAAATCTCGCAATCGTCGCAACGAGATTCCTCCGCTCGTCCTTGAGGACTCGGTCGGAATGACAAAGTGTTAACCCGTCTACAAGCTAAGTACACTATTCGGATTCGGATCAATCTTCCATCCCACCGGCAAATTATTCGCAATCAACTTAGTGTATTTTTTATAATATCCGTAATTAATTTTCGCTAAAATAATGTAACGGTATTGGCCTTTAAAGTAGGCGGGAAAGGCCGGAATAGGCGAGGTAAGTGTACAATTTTTGTCCCCTGGCGTCAACCGCAGTAAACGCCGGTATAGGCTCTCGGCATTCTCCGCTGTATCGCACTCATTTGTTCCGCTGCACCAGAGTTTTACTAAGTATGAATAGGGGGGATAATTAAACTGTTTGCGCGTCTCAAGTTCTAAAGAATAAAACCTTTCTGGGTTTGTCAGCGAAGCAAATACCGCGTGTTCTGGGTGAGAGGTTTGGACAAATAATCTCGCATTGGACGGCAAACCACCCCCTACCCCCTCCTTGGCAAAGGAGGGGAGACCAACGCGAAACGCCGCGTCGTGCAACTCCTGCCACAATTCCTCGCTGGAGCGAAATTCTGGTACAAAAATAGGGGTGTCCGCGTCCACAAAGGTCATTAAATTAATGTGTTGCCAGGGAATGCGACCCCAGGCATATTTGGTGCCGATAATAATAGTGCCCGGCGGCCACTTGTCATCCTGTCCGCCCTTGTCATCTTTATCTAATCGCAAGACATTCCTACTCTTCCCAACCAACTTTTTCACTTCCTTATATAATTCCTGTGTTCCCGAGCCAAAGGTGGAGAGGCTCATGTCGCCGCATTTTTTACAGGTTGCCTGAAACGATTCCGTATAACTACATTTTAAACATTTCAGTTCTCCCTTAGTTTCAAAATAAGTAAGGGTGGTTTGACAGGTGGGGCAACGGGAAACCAAACCGCAATCGCGGCACGCAACGTAGTGTACGTTGCCGCGGCGGTTGAGATACAGAAAAGAAATTCCAGTAATATTTTTCTCTACCGCTTCGGCGGCCGCATCGCTTAGCAGGCTATAATTTCCGCTCTTGCGTTCGTCAGACAGGTTAATTATTTCAGCGGAGGTAGGGGATGGGCTGGACCTTCCTTCATAGACACCGTGTTTAGTAAAGTAATGGCTTTCTACACTCGGTGTATGTGCCGTGAGCGTCAATCGCGCTTGATGATGTTGAGACAAAAGCAAAGCCGCGTCTCGAGTATGAAAACGCGGCGCCATATCCCAACTTTTATGCGCCAAGCTCCCTTCATCATCCAAAATAATACTTTGTAAATTACACCAGGGTAAAAAAAGAGCGGTGCGTGTCCCAACGACCACCGCGTCTGGTTTTTGCCAAATTGTTAGCCACAAATCAAATAAATCTTTGTCACTCGTCTCGCTCGTAATAATGATTGTTCGTTTACGCTCTGCGGGAGAAAGTAATGAAATCAACGGTTCAATGTCGTGCAGTTCCGGCGCTAAAATAAGACACTGTCCTTTTTTGGGAATTGATTTAGTAATCAGGGCATGTTTTTCATCAGAATTTTTGTATATAACAAGTTGTGGTTTACTCGATTTTTTATTTTTCTCCCGATTTCCTTTTGAGGAAATCGAGGATCCTCGATCCGCGATGTTGTAAACATCGGGATCGGGACTAATTCCTTTTATTTTTCGTTTTTTGAGCGGCAACACATTTCCTTTAACCAAAAAACCAAGCGGAGTGGCATAAAACGCGGCCATTTCATCTAAAAAAGCCAGTTGTTCGCCGCTTAACAATGGCCTTGGCAGAGCAATAGAATCAATTGATTTTAGTTTTGCAGAGTTTACCGCGGTCGTATTTTGAACAGAATGGACAATGGCAAATTCTAAGCTGTTTCTAAACGGAATAGCTACGAGCTGGCCCGGTATTATTTTAGATTCTAATTCTTTTGGAATTAAATAATCCAAAATACTCAAATTTACCGGCATCCTCCGGAGTGGAATAACACGAGCCAGCATAGAGTTTTATGAAAGAAGAAAATGCGCCGTGAGGTAGCCCACGCCAAAGGGCGCTTCGTAGGCGTACGATTGATACCGATAATTAATGTCACGTAGTACCCCCATCAAAATCAAAAATGACCGGAAACCGCATTCCGCCGCGTCATTTAAAAATTTAACGTCCAGTCCCAGCATCCCGGCGGTATTATGCGACGCCAAAAGCTCTTGAATTTTTTTATCAAACTCCGGCCCCGCGGCGTTAAATCCGGCCGGCGCGTCAGTGGTCAGAGCGTGTGATAAATCACCCGAAGCAATTACCGCTACGCGCTTATTGGTTTTTAAAATTTCATCTTTCATTAAGTAACCAAAATCCAAATGCGTTTTGGCGTCTAATCCGGAAAAACCAATCGGCATCACCGTAACGTTTGGCAAATGAGACGTCAAACAAATCAATGGCACGGCCGTGCCATGGTCCAGTTTTTCTTCCGTCACGATTGTGGCCGGAATCCCATTGGTTTTGCTCGCTCCCCGCACTTCCGGCGGCAATTGCATTTCACCGGTAAAAGTTTGCACCGTGGCTAAATCTCCAAATTCTTTAAAATCAGTAGTATAGATCGCGTTATAATGAATGGTGAACGCGTCTGGTAGGAGCGGGCCGTGCGGCGAAATCACTACCACACAGTCGGGTTTGGCTAAGTATAATTCCTCTTCCAATTTTTCCAAAGCTTCTTTGGTCTTAGTAATTTTTTGGAGGGATTCCTTGCCAATGGTTGGAATTAAAAGCGGCGGGTGCGGCGCAATGCCGGCGAAGACTAATGACATATGTTCTAAGAATTAATATTTAATTTCTAATTGCAATTGTTACATTCCCCGTCGCGATCCACGTGGCCAATTTATTCGGTTCTTCAAAACGATGTTTGTAATCAGAATTGCCAAGCGTAATTACCGTGTATTGCTTTTTAGTTTTACGCGATTCCACGAGCATAATCATGGTGGCGCCGGCTTCTTCGGTATAGCCGGTTTTGCTGGCGAGGATACGATAATTTCGCCCCGTAAGCGCGATAAGCTGGTTGGTGTTATTAAAGGTGTGCGTGGCCGAGCTGTTTTTATTTACCACTTCCTTAAAGCTGTACTTCGTTTGGAATAACGAATCCTTAATAGTTTTATTAGCTACCACCTTGGTAAAAATTTTTAACAAATCCCGCGCCGTGGATTTATTATTTTCGTCTAAGCCGCTGGTGTCAGCCAGCGAGGTGCTATCCGCGCCCCATTCGGTAAGCCGCTGATTCATGGCGTTAATAAAGGCGCTTTCACTCTCGAGACCGCTGTTTTGAGCAATCATGCGCGCGGCAGTGTTTACCGACCCCACCAGCATGCTGTTAAACACATCAACCTTTTTTAATTTTTCGCCGGTTACCAGTTTAAGCGAATTAGGATCGGCCGCGTGCGTTTTGGCATTATATGTCAAAGTTCCCGTTAGTTTAAAATTCTGGTTCAAGGCCTCATAGGCCGTCATAAGTTTGGTGAGTGACGCGATTGACCGGCGCGAATCAATATCCTTGCCCGCCACAATGCGGCCGCTGGGGTATTCGGCCACCAGATAACTCGGCACTTTGGTAGTAAACAAATCCGGCACCTGCCCTAAACTATCGCCCAAAAATTTATCGCGGGACGACTGCAGACTGCGATTGACAAACAGCGTTTCGCCGCTCGGGATATTCAGCGCAGCCAAGAGGGGAACAGTTACCACGTTGCTTTGTTTATAACCCAAGCCAATAAAGCTGTCATTATCGGCAATTTGGCGTTTTTTACCACGGTCAATAACATAGCGCAGGTTGCTGTCTTTAATTTGAATTAAAGAGCCATCGGCAAACGTCAAAGGCACATCGGCTACGGGAAAGTTACGCAAATCTTTGGCTACATGTTTTTCTACTGGCAGTGAGCGAAAGTTAGCGGTGGCCACGGCCGGGTCAACCAATGGATAAAAAGTCCCGTCTTTTAAAAGATACAGCGTGTTCTTCAGGTCGCTGATTCGGTAAATGACTCCAAGCGGGGCCGTGGAACTTACGGTAATAACCTGGCCCCGGCTAAATCCGGCCAGGTCGGCTTCATTCACGTCATCAATTTCCTGCGGATTATAACCAAGTTTGCGCACCACTTCATCCGAAGCAAACGGCCGCAGCGTATCATAATCCAGCAAATACGTGGTGTTGCCAGCGCGTAAAATAGAAAAGTTGGCGAAAGAAATTTCCGATCCAATTTGATAATTAGTTAAATCAATGTCCGAGACGGTGATTGCAGTCTTAGGGTCAAGGCGGGTAACCAGGGCGGATTTGCTAGCGAACCGGCGACGAATGCCGTTTTGGATAAGCCAATAGTCGCTGGAGCTGGCCGATTGTAGGAGCGTGCCATTGGGGTACACTTCATCAAACCACGTTGTCCAAATGCGGTGAAAATTCTGGTTGCCGTGCAGGTGCGGGGTGTAGGTGTATAAAAACGCCGTGGCCCAGCTTTGCGGGGTAACGTCCCTGTTATCAATTCTAATCGGGGTGTTAATTTTTTTCACGTACGACTGGTCCTGGTGATCATAATACCAACGCATAATGCCGGCCGTGCCGTCTACCTGGTTGCCAAACCCTTTGTGGCTTTGCACTTTAGGGTCGTTTATATTGCACCCATCGCACACCGCGTACCCGGTCGCCCAATCAAGCTGGCGCTCTGTAGGGGTATCATCCGTAATCAAACTTTGTTCTTTTTGCAGAGTAACTAAAATGTATTTGGGGTTAATTTGATAGTTTTGCGCGGCGTCATAAATAATATCAGCGGCGTTTTTGATAGTGCCGCTCGCGTCCTCGGCTTGGTAGTTGCGGAGGTAACTGCCTTTGTTATTCAAAAAAGCTTGAATATCGCTTCTAGTCCAGTCCTGGTAATTTTGCAGTTCAGTATCCGTAATTATAAGATGCGGATTAAAATTTGCCTGCGCCAACGCCAAAATAGGGTTAAAAGTTATTCCTAACACCAAAAATATAGCGATTTTATAGGCTATTTTGGGCATGAAAGTAGTATAGCACAGAAAAACACTTGACAAAAGCGCGGTTTTATGCTACACTATCTTGTTTCCATGCTACTGAATCAGCCGCATACAGCGGCCAGTGTGCTGGAACAAAAGGGCAGTACAATGGCGTTCTGGATCTTGCTCGGTAGCATGGCAGCGAGCGTCGTGATCGGCGTCCGTCAGGCAGGGAAGGGAAGCGACACCCTCTTCCCCGCGACGGCTGTGGCGGTGCTCGCGATCCCGCTCGTGGTGCTCCTGATGTACTTCACGCGGAGGATCATCGGAGACGGAGAGGTGGCGATCGCGGGCGTCCACTGCGCGGGGGTCTTCACGATCATGGTCCACTTCTTCTGCGCGCTGCGCAAGGAGGACCGGCTCGTCGGTGGCTGAAAGGCCGGTGTCCATGGCCGACCCCGCAGACGACGCGGGGCGGCCAGAGGCCAAGAGGAAAAACACACGCGGCTGTCCCAAACTCACCATGGTTATGAATAGTTCGTAACTATAGTGAGGACAGCCGCAAAAATACCCTGAACCAGAACGGTTCAGGGTATTTATTTATAATTGAGTTTAAATTTTTTTGACCTTCAGCCCGGGAATATTTTTAAAATCCCGGATGTTGTTGGTGAAGAGCGTAAGGTTAAATTCAATGGCTGACGCCGCGATGAAAAGATCAAGGCTCTTGCGCCGGCGAGTCCGACCCAAGCTAGCAGCACGCTCCGCGATTTTGAATGTAACCGGAATGTGCTCACAATTATTAACAATAAGTCTGAGATCCATTTCTTCGGCAAGCCCCATGCCAGGATACGTGAGCAATTCAAAAATAGTGAGCGTAGAAATAGCGTATGTTCGATTTCCAAAATCAAAATTAACCAGTCTGTTTTCTAAATGGTCAATAATAACGTTCGTATCAAGCAAAGCATGTGCCATAAATTTTTACTTATGCTTGCTGAAAAAAACGCCTATCCCATTCACTGCGAAGATTCCGCACATGGCGGCGCAAAGCCTGGCCTTTTGATTTAGATAAAATACCGCGTGTCTGATCCCAAATAGTTCTATTTGATTCCCGGGGAGGCAAGGTTCGCAATTCGAATTCAATTTTTATCATCTTCTCTTGTAGATGATGAATTTTTTTAGTTAGTTGAGCTTGAGTCATATATTTTATTGAGGTTTCTTATGCCTGTAGTATAAAGCAAGAATTGAGCTGAGTCAAGGAGAATGTGATAGCGGTCATTTTTTCAAAACAATCTTATCCTTCTCGGCCGTTACTGTTACCGTGTCGCCTTCCACAATCGTTCCCGTAATCATCTGGAGGGCTAATTCGTCCAGCAGTTTATTTTGGAGGGCGCGTTTTAAGGGCCGCGCGCCGTAATCCTCGTTGTACCCTTCTTTGGCCAGTAATTTTTTAGCGCTCGGCTCCACATTCAGCGTAATTTTTTTCTCGGTGAGGCGTTCGGCAATTTTGGCTAACTGCAAATCCACAATTTGTTCAATTTCTTTTGGCGCCAGGGATTGGAAAATAATAATATCATCCACGCGGTTCAAAAATTCCGGTTTAAATTGTTCCTGCAAAAGTTCCATTATTTTATCGCGTACGGCTTTATCGGTATTTTTTTTGCCTTTGCCCTGGTTATCGCCAAATCCAAAACTGCCGCGCTTGTTTAGGTTTAAAATCATCTGGCTCCCAATGTTACTGGTCATTACGATGATTGTGTTTTTAAAATTCACTTTGCGGCCCTTGGCGTCTGTCAAATGTCCGTCGTCCAGTATTTGGAGGAGCACGTTAAACACATCGGGGTGCGCTTTTTCAATTTCATCAAACAACACCACCGAGTAGGGCTTGCGGCGAATAATTTCACTTAACTGTCCACCTTCGTCATAGCCAACATACCCGGGCGGGGAGCCAATCATTTTAGAGGTGCTGTGTTTTTCCATGTATTCGCTCATATCCACGCGCACCAAGGAGTCGCCACTGTCAAATAAAAATTCGGCCAAAGCTTTGGCCAATTCGGTTTTTCCCACCCCGGTAGGGCCTAAAAATATAAATGAACCAATGGGCCGGTTTGGTTCGGCCACCCCGGCGCGCGACCGGCGGAGAGCATTAGCCACGGCTTTAATCGCCTCGGTTTGACCCACAATTTTTTTGGCTAGGATGCCTTCCAATTGCGTTAATTTTTCACTTTCGGTCTGGAGCATTTTTTTAACTGGAATGCCGGTCCAGCGCGCTACCACGCCCGCAATGTCTTCTTCAGTTACTTCTTCTTTCAAAATCCCATGTTCTTTTTGCATCACGTTTAGTTTCAGGTCGGCTTCTTTCATTTGGCGCTGTAAATCCGGAATGCGGCCATAGCGAATCTCGGCCACCTTTTGCAGGTCGCCTTTGCGTTCTTCAATTTCCGCTTGTTGTTTTAAGCGGTCAATTTCTTTTTTGTATTTATGAATGCTGGAAATAGTGTCTTTTTCGTTTTTCCATTTGGCTTCCAGCCCCATGCTTTTTTCGTTCAGGTCGGCGATATCTTTTTCAATTTTTTCCAGCCGCGCTTTAGAATCTGGGTCAGTTTCTTTTTGGAGCGCGCGTTTTTCAATTTCCAGTTTTATCGTGGTACGTTTCATTTTATCCAAATCTTCCGGCATGGAGGTAATCTGCAGTTTCAAAGCCGAAGCCGCTTCGTCAATCAAGTCAATGGCTTTGTCCGGCAAAAATCTATCCGTAATATAACGCTCGGATAATTTTACCGCCGCCACAATCGCGGCGTCAGTTATGCGTACGCCGTGGTGCACTTCATATTTTTCTTTAATTCCCCGCAGAATCGCAATCGCGTCGTCTTCGCTTGGTTCATTCACCATCACGGGCTGAAAACGGCGCTCTAAGGCCGCGTCTTTTTCAATATATTTTTGGTACTCCTTCAGCGTGGTCGCGCCAATAGTATGGAGCTCACCTCTCGCGAGCATGGGTTTTAGCATGTTGGAAGCATCCACCGCACCTTCGGACCCACCGGCCCCTACAATCGTATGGAGTTCATCGATAAATAAAATAATTTTACCAGCACTGCTGTTAATTTCTTTTAAGACGGCCTTAAGGCGTTCTTCAAATTCACCGCGAAATTTGGTGCCAGCCACTAGTGATCCAATATCTAAGGTAATCACTTCTTTATTTTTGAGTGACTCGGGCACGTCGCCATTAATAATTCTTTGAGCCAGACCTTCGACAATAGCGGTTTTCCCTGTGCCTGGTTCTCCGATTAAAACGGGATTATTTTTGGTACGCCGAGTCAAAATTTGCATCACGCGACGAATTTCATCATCACGGCCAATGACGGGGTCAATTTTTTCTTTTCGAGCTAGATCGGTTAAATTTTTACCGTATTTTTCCAAAGAATTATATTTGCTTTCCGGTTCCGGGGAATCTACTTTTTGCGAACCGCGAATACTGGCTAGCGCTTTGAGCACAGCGTCATAGGTAGCGCCAGAATGTGAGAGCCAACCCTGCAGGGGATTGGGCTGTGTGAGAAACGCCAGCAAGAGATGCTCCACACTAATATAATCATCTCCCATTTTTTTGGCTTCATTCGCCGCGTTTTGAAAAAGCCCAACCATAGCTTGCCCCAGCATAATTTGCCCGGCGGGCGCGGCGCCAAAACCGGCCGGGGTGGGCAATTCGCGAATCCAAATATTCAGTTGCGTTCGGAGCGCATCCAAAGAGACGTTTAATTTTTGCAAAATAGAGGTTACCACCCCTTCGGAATCTTCTAAAAACGCCAAAAACAGGTGCGGCGGTTCCACCTGGGCCTGGCCATTGCTTTGCGCCAAACGAGCGGCGGTTTGCAAGGCTTCCTGGGATTTATTGGTAAAGTTTTGGGGAAACATTTGATTTTAGGCTATAGCTTGTAGCTGGTAGGGATGTAGGAGAAGCAATTGTCATCCTGAGCGTAGCGAAGGATCTCTGTCTCGTTCAATTGCTACATTGTTAAATTGTCCGAGATTGTTAGGTAGACGCTGTCTAAAGAAGTTTCGGTGGTTTAGCTTGTTTATCACTCCACATACGAGAGTGATAATACTATATCAACCCTTGTAAACTTTGTCAAATGTGCTAAAATTATACCATATTTTAGGCAAAAACACATGCCAACTACAGTTTTAGGGGTCAAAATTGATACTGTTTCACATACTGAAGCCTTGGAGAGGGTAGCTGGTTTTTTGTTATCCAAAGGCCAATTTAAGATTTTTACCCCTAACCCAGAAATGCTGGTAAAAGCGCAAAAAGATGCTTATTTTGCCAAAGTCTTAAATAGCGGCGATTTGAATTTGTGTGATGGAATGGGACTTTGGCTGGCTCTCCGTCTGTCATTTCGACCGAAGCGAAGCGGAGTGGAGAAATCTCGTCTCGACGGGCGAGATTCCTCGACTCGGCTCGGAATGACAATTGAGCGAATTGCAGGCGTTGATTTTATGTTAGATATCTGCCGCCTTGCTGAAGAACAGGGGAAAGGTGTGTATTTGCTCGGGTCAGGAAGTGATGAAGTTATCAAAAAAACTGTGGAGAATTTGCAAAAACAATTTCCAAAATTAAAAATTGTTGGAGGGGATAAAGGACCGGCTATTAAGGAGAATGTCGAATTAAGAATGACGAATGACGAATCAATTGACAATGTAACAATTGAACAATTGAACAACGAGTCTAACCTCGTCATCCACCAGCAGGAAAACGATCGTATTATCAATCAAATCAAACAAACAGAACCATCAATCGTTTTCGTCGCCTTCGGCATGGGCAAGCAAGAAAAATGGATTTACGAAAATCTCTCAAAACTCCCCAGCGTCAAAATATTCATGGGCGTGGGCGGAGCGTTTGATTATATTTCGGGGGCTATCCCGCGCGCGCCTTTACTGATGAGGAAAATTGGGTTAGAATGGGTATATCGGCTCCTACGTCAGCCCAAGCGCGCAGGCAGAGTTTTTAATGCTACAATAAAGTTTATTTTTTATGGAATCAGGTGAACGATCTCGACCAGAAGTTAAAAGACAAAAATTGATTATTGAAATAGGATCTAGCGGTCAACCTGCCTTTAAGCTGGGGGACAGAAGAATCAAAAAGAACGAACATTATGTGACTGTAAATAAAGATATGAAGAGAGAGATGGAAAGAGGAAGAGAAGTAAGTGTTCATGAATATGAAAAGAAACATTTTGATAGAAAGAATTTTAGCCCGATAGTTGCAGATGGAACGCAACTTTTATTTCCAGACGGATCAGTCGATGAGATGATTTTTAACAACGTATTTGGCGATGGGAATTCGCGGTATCCTCGGTTTTATTTACAAGAAGCTGCAAGAGTTCTTAGAAAAGATGGAACCATAATTATTGCCGAAACACTCACTCCCGAAAGTTCCTTATTAGTTAAATGGGATAATGAAAATCATATTTTATCCATCAATCCTGATTACTATGAACAATTTGGTTTAAAAGTAAAAAGATTAACAACTGATCTTGATAAAATTAAGTTAACTTATAATACTCATGGGATTCGCAAAGCTAAAAATTTGTGTCCCGCGTTTCAACTTATTTTAAAGAAAATATGATCCGCACCCGCTTCGCTCCTAGCCCCACTGGCTATCTCCACATCGGCAACCTGCGCACGACGCTTTTTGAATACCTGTTTGCCAAACA
>JAHFHV010000051.1 GCA_023246725.1 Candidatus Magasanikiibacteriota bacterium
TCCGCAAAGAAAAAAATAATAATGAATTAAAACGCTGGCATTTGATTGTACTCGCGATTGTGATTGTGTTTGCCATGGGCGTGAGAATTTATGATGCTCGCTGGCCAAGCGCCACGGTTCAAATCGGCGGACAGACGCTGTCTGTGCTAGTCGCGAACAGCTTTCAGCATCATAAAGCAGGCTGGAGCAATAAAAATACAATGGAAAAGTATCAGGGAATGCTCTTTATTTTTTCGGACCGCGGACAACACACTATGGTGATGCGTGATATGCGTTTCCCGTTAGACATTCTTTGGATAGATGGTTCCCAGGTTGTGGACATTGCGCCGAATCTGGCTCCCGAGCCAGGCAAAACCGAGGCGGAATTAATTCCATATTTTTCCCGGGTGCCGTCAAATTTGGTTTTAGAATTACCCGCCGGATTTGCCGTAAAATACGGGGTTAGGGTAGGGGATGAGGTTAAGATAGCGAGGTAAATTAGTTTATTGGTTTACTGGTTAGTTTGTCCCCAACTCAATTCTTGACATTTTAAGATTGTTTTGGTATACTTTGGCCATTCTTGAAACTAATTAATTAATCAACCAATAAACTTTTTATGTTGTCTGTTATTGCCACGGGTGGAAAACAATACTTAGTTAAAACCGGAGATGTTTTAAAGATTGAAAAGTTGCCTACTGAACAGGGAAAGCCAATTGTGTTTGATAAAGTTTTGCTCACCGCTAACGATGACGGTTCAAACGTAGCTGTTGGCACGCCGTATTTAGATGGCGTAACGGTAAAAGCCGAAGTATTAAAGCAGGGCAAAGCCCGCACAGTGCGCGTGGAAAAGTTTAAACGTAAAGTGCGTTACCACAAAGTGCATGGGGCCCGGCAGCGGTTTACGGAAGTTAAAATTAGATAAAGGATGATGCGAATGGCCTTGAGGCCCACGAATAATGCAAATATAGATCCGCCCAAGTGGGCGGATTTTTTGACAAAAGTTTTTATTATTATTATAATTATTTTGTCCCGGATAGACTTCTTTGTGTTAGGATGGTTGGTAGCCTTTTGTTTCCGACATGAACCCGCCTAGCAGCGGGGTGCCTTTCGGGGAGCATGTTTGTGAAAGGCAGGCCAGGCCTAACCGAAGCATCTCTTTCCGGGACGCTTCTTTAATTATTGACAATTTTTAACTATGTTAGGGTTTAGTTGCCCTGACAGGGGATTTTAAAAACGGGGATGCCTAGGCTAGAAAGGCTAGGAAACGGCTGCGCAGTTAGCGGCCGTCCAACCACCGTGAGGGTAGTACTAGAAGAGCGCATGAAATAAGGCGCCGATGAGAAGAGCCTGAACCGTTTGAGAGGTCACCTGTCAGGGCCTCTCATTTTTTATCCACAATCAGAATTGGTTTTTTTGTGCTATAATAAAAACGTCTAAATCCGTTTTATTTTTATTTTAACAATATATGACCAGCAAAATCAAGGTCAATTTGGTGTTAGGTTCGTTGTTAGGGAGTCTTTTAATGGTTGGAGCGGTAATGGCGGAAACCTCAAGCTCCACGCCTCCGGCTACGCCAACCCCGGAACAAACTTGCGCCAGCGGCAATGGCAAATGGTGTCAATCTAGTGGCGGCGGCAGTGGCTGGTGTTCGTATTCCAGCTCGCCCTGCCCGGCCCATGACGCGCCCAGCTGTCAGGCTCAAAGCGGGGAGTGGTGCGTCAATGTAAGCGGTGGCGTGGGGTGGTGCGCTACCAATGGGGCCACCTGCCCAATTAATGATGAGGCCGCCTGTACTGCTAAATCCAGAAAATGGTGCAAAAGCCAGTACGGTAGCGGTTGGTGCGCCACTAGCGGCCAAACCTGCCCGGCCTATGACGAGGCCAGTTGTAAAGCGCAAAATGGCGAGTGGTGCAAAGACCAATATCAAGTTAATTCCGGTTCGGGCTGGTGCGCTTCCAATGGGGGCTCTTGTCCGGTAAATGATCAGGCCACCTGCACCGCCAAAAATCGCACTTGGTGTCCCAATCAATACGGCGGGCAAGGCTGGTGCGCTTCCACCGGTTATAGCTGCAACGGAACAAGTCAAACCGGGCCGACGCCGGTAGTGTCGCCGGTCGTAACGCCAAATCAGCCCGCTTCTAATCAACCAGCTCCTTCTTCCACTTCCCCAACGGCTCCCAGTACCAATTTGGTTACGCCAGTGACGCCAACCCCAGTGTTTACCTGGCCGATGAAGGAAACCGAATGTAAAATGTATTATGGCTTATGGTGTCAATCGTCTGGCGGGCCAGTCATGTCGGTTAATTCCGGCTATTGTAACATGGCTAATCGCACTTGTCCTACGCCACTTCCCATGAATCAAACGCGCTGTTGGGATAACAGCTCGGTATTGATGGGGAGCCTGTGTCCAGCCATGCCTGATAACGGAACTGACTGCAAGAAACAGGGCAAGTACTGGTGTGTTCCGAGCGGCGGCGGTTCTGGCTGGTGCAGTGTTGATGTCTGTATGGTAAATCCTCCGGCCGGTAAAATGAGCTGTCCGGATGGCATAAGCTTTGCCGCGGCGCTAACCGATTGTCCCAAAAAGCCCGGTGAGATTGTGTCGCCGCCGGTTGATGAAATTCTTACGAAGTGCGCGGATGGTTCCAGTGTTCAGAAAGGAATTGCCTGCCCGGATGATACCGTGAGCGTTTGCGCGGGGAAAGGCGGAGTATGGTGTTCGGCCAAAACCGGTAATGATAAGGGCTACTGCAGTCTGGCCGGAGCGTGTCCTCGCGACATTCCGCCTCCCAGCGCCACTGGCACCCTCCCCGCTGTCAATCCCGCTCCCTTAACCGACCGGCAGATTAAAGCCGTGGCGCGCGATCGGGAGCGCCTCAATTTACAGCTCAACAGCTTAGAGAGGGCCTTTAAGCGCCTCAAGGAAGCCGAGCCTTTAGCCAAAGTCGCGGCCCTGCGCGCCACTCTGCAAGCGTTTATTGTTGATGAAAATATCACTGATAATTTACAGACCATCCGCGATGAGATTGACGTGTTGAATTTAGTCAGGCAGGATGCCGAGGAAGCTAACCAGACCAATGATGTTTCGGAGCGCGATCGCAAACTGCAGGAGAAAGCCTTAAGCCAGCTGCAGCGCAACAGCAAAAAGTTCGCGGCCGGTTTAGCTCTAATTCAGGCGCGCGCTAAACGCCTCCAAATTAGCGGTCTCTCTGTTCCCGCCGGACTTACCGACGAGCTTGATCGCGCGGCCAAACTTTTAAGCAGCGTAACCGAGACCGCGACGTTTGACGAGGCTCGTGATGCTATGGAAGCTTTGCGCGAAAGCGTGGCGGCCATTAATGATTATCTGCCCGCGCTGGAGGGGCTGTACCGTCTGCGCCGCCTGATTCCGGAAATACAAAAAGAAATTAGCCAGCGGCGGCGGGAGTTAAAAATCGTCAGCGGGCTTTTGAACCGTTTAGGCTTGCCCAGCAGCGATCAAACGCAAGCCGTGGCGAACAAGCTGGCTGCGATTGAAGCGTCTTTCGCCCAAGCCTCGATCGGCGACGTGGGAGAGGCCGAGCCGATGGAGTTCCTTCGGACGGAAATTTTTGAACCGCTTAGCGACGCGGACAATGATTTGGAAGTTTTGCGCTCGCTGGCTAATCTCAAGCAATCCGTCCGATCATTTCAGATCAAGTTAGTCCGTTATGAAGCGCAAGTTAAGCGTTTGGAACGCCAGAATAAGCCGGCGGCCGCTGAAGCGCGCGCGTTACTCACGGTTGCTAAAAATAAGTTAAATGAGATTGAGGCGGCCAGCGCGGCCAAATTGGACGCCGATAGTCTGCCAAAAATATTTGAACTGTTTGCGGATGTGGCTGACGCCAGCGACAGTCTGGATCAATTGTTGAAACTAAACACGCCCGGCATTTTGGAGCGCGAATTAAAGCGCAAAGTCGCTCCTAGCGAAAGTGCGCCCGAAATTTCCCTGCCTAAGATTGAGCAAGTGACCCTGAACGCTTATCGGCTGGCCACTTATTTCCGCTACCCGCTGCAAGCGATTATGGGTATAAAAATTAGCGCGCTACAGCCGTAAAAATATAGCCGAGTCTTAAAAAATTAAAATCCGCTCCGAGCCTCGCATCTATGGGGTTAAAAGGTCGGATTTTTTGTTGCGGGATTTTTTAT
>JAHFHV010000025.1:0-7176 GCA_023246725.1 Candidatus Magasanikiibacteriota bacterium
TATTTTTGTCAGATCGCCCTCGTTATAGCTACAAAGTTTGTGGCCATAACGAGCGGGGGGCGATCTGTTGCCCCACCGCCCTGATCAGAACGATCGGAATGGTGGCGGGGAAAACGTAGGCGCAGGCGAGGTGTAACGGAGCATCTCGGGCTTGGGACGCTTCAGGTCCCAGATGACCCCGAGTTTCTCCAGACACCACAGGACGTAGAAGGTGGCGTCGTACTCCCACCACCGAAAGCCCTGGCGGGCCGAGTGCATGTAGTGGTGGTGGTTGTTGTGCCACCCCTCGCCCATGGTGATGAAGGCGAGAAAGGCGTTGTTCCGGCTGGTGTCGTGGGTGTTGAACCGGCGTGGCCCCCACACATGGGCGAGGGAATTGACCGTGAAGGTGGCGTGCCAGAACACCACCGTGGACCACCCCATCCCGACGACGAGCCCGCTCCAGCCAGCGCTGCTGAGGCAGATCGCTGCGAGCAGGAGTGGCGCGACGAAGTGGTACTTGTCGAGCCACACGAGCTCGGGGAACTTGGCCCAGTCCTGCACCCAGCGACGGTCGGTCGAGCTGTTCTGACCGCTCGATACCCACCAGATGTGGGATTGCAGGAACCCGCGCTGTGGCGAGTGCACATCCTCTGGCTTGTCCGAGTAGTAGTGGTGGTGCCGGTGCCGAGCCGCCCACCACAACACCCCCTTCTGCACGCAGGTGGTGCCAAGGAGGGCAAGGATGAACTGGAAGGCGCGCGACGTCTGGTAGCTCTTGTGGGAGAAATACCGGTGATAGCCGCCAGTGATGACGAACATCCGCCCCCAGTAGAGCCCCGCGGCGATGAACGCCGCGCGGCTGCTGACTCCCGTCCAGAAAACGGTGAAGATCAGCAGGTGGATGCTCCAGAAGACTACCCAGTTGATCCGCTCCATGAGCGGGGAGGTGGTGGTGTTCTTGAGCTCGCTGTGATTTTTCATTTGGCTTCTTCTCCGTTGTGGGTTTAGGCCAATGGTAGCACCTTTGGAAGTGAATTGCAATTATTCACTTTTACCCTCTTGTCGACTTTTCTAAATGGTGTATACTAGTTATATGTCACTTCGAACAACACAAAACTTTTGGCAATATCCTACTACACTTCTCACAGTGATTTTTATCCTCGTAAGTGTGTTTGGATTATTTTGTGTTGGCCTAAATATGTCTATGGGAATGGGTGACTGTCCACTCCTCATGGGTAGCCGCGAAGCCATGTGCCCCATGAAAATACTGGATCACATGAGCGCGTGGCAAAAATTGTTTACGGCAATTCCGGTGACCGAGGGGCTACTTCTCCTCGTCATGATTGTGATGGCGGCCGCACTCTTTCGTGTAGCGATTATTCCAACAGCCTCGCCTCCATTATCTTTTTACTTCAAAAATTACCAAAAAAATAATCCCGCGGCGCGCCAGTATAATTTTTGGCTGGCGTTGTTTAGCCGCGGGATTGTACAACCAAAACTTCTTGCCTAATAGTATAATTTTGTCATTCCCGCCCGCTTCGCCATAGCTACAGCGAGGCGAGCGAAAGCGGGAATCCAGTGTCTGGATCCCCGATCATGTCGGGGATGACAATGGATTATTACTATTAGGTATTTTTATTTTATGACTTCAGCAAATCAAAATTGCGAACTCCCTACCGCGCGGCGGCCATCATTCATTAAACTGATTGGCTTGTTCGCGCTCATCTTCATTCTTGGAAAATTACTCTCAAGCCTCGGGCTCTTCCACACCAGCTTTACCTTTGGCAAAAATATGAGCGTGTGGGCGATCTTTGTGATTGGTCTTGTCGCGGCGAGTTCATCGTGTATTGCGATTACGGGCGGCCTCTTGCTCTCGAGCGCGGCGAAGTTTAATGAACGGTTCAAGTCAGAGGGAAAGTTGGGGCGACTGCGACCGGTACTACTCTTCATTTTTGGACGGGTGGCCGGGTATGCGGTGCTTGGCGGGCTCCTTGGAATGCTCGGGGGCGTCTTGACGCTATCACCTACCGTGACTGGGCTCATCACACTGGTTGCAGCCCTCTACATGTTTATTATGGGTTTGGAGATGCTAGGATACGCGCCGAACTGGCTTAAAGCCCGCCTGGTCCATTGGCCCAAAGCGTTCGGGCAGCGCGTCTTTAAACTAGAAAATAAAGAACATGCGCTGGCGCCACTCCTCCTCGGTGCCGGCACATTCTTTTTGCCCTGCGGTTTTACCCAAGCCTTGCAACTGTATACTTTGACGACGGGAAATTTCTGGACTGGCGCTTTGAGCCTCGGCGCGTTTGCACTGGGGACGGCTCCGGCGTTGTTTATGCTCGGCTGGGCATCAAGTTCGCTGAAAGGCAAAGCGGGGAAATTTTTCTTTCAATTCTCCGGCGCGCTGGTTGTGGTCTTGGGATTGTGGAACGTTCAAAATGGTTTAACGATTCTTGGAGTTCCGCTCAATTTTGGCGGGTCGGGAGTCCAGGCGGCCACGACTGATTCGAACGTAACGATAGAGGGCAACACACAAATTGTGAAAATGAAAGTTGATACTGCGGCGGGCGGATATGTTCCCAATCATTTCACGCTCAAAGCCGGGATGCCCGTCAGGTGGGAAGTGGATGCGTCAGAAGCCGCTGGTTGCGCGAGCGTGCTGACCTCGCGGCAACTGCGTTTACAAAAATTCTTAACGCCCGGGATGAATGTGGTTGAGTTCACGCCAACGACGCCAGGTGAGATTGCGTTTAATTGTTCGATGGGGATGTATCGGGGGAGTTTTACTATTCAATAGCAGGCTCCCTCTCCCCGCGGGAGAGGGACGGAGGGTGAGGGCAAAAACAAAAAAACCACCCCTCGCGTTATAGCTACAAATTTTATAGCCATAACGCGATGAGAGGGGTGGCCGATGTCCCTGCCAGCGCGTTTGCTTCCGTAACCGTTCACTCGGTGCCGGGCGGGCCCCGCAATTCCCAGGGCTTCGGGGGTTCACGGCCCAGCTTCGTCTCGATCAGGGTGACGAAGGCCAGGAGTGTCATGCCCTCGGGGAAGTCCGAGGCGGAGACGACACCCTGGGAGAACCAGAAGGTGGTCTTGCCCCGCAGCTCTGCCAGGACGTCGCCCTCGAGCCGGTACTCACCGGTGATGATGTGATCGGTCAGTTTCGCCTTGAACCAGGGGAGCAGCTCATAGAGCGGCATGCTGACGAGAGGGAGCTCCGCGACCATGGTTCCCATCAACCACCTGAGCTCCATAAAATCGAGCGGGAGTTCGTCGGTGATCAGGATCTTGGAGAGATTCCTCTTGGCCCAGTCGAAAATGTCGGACGGCGGGTTGTGCAGGTTGGACATCGTTGGTCTCCTTGGTTAAACAGTACACTAACATAAATCTACTAAAAGTCAATATGTCATCTATGAAAAAACAATTTAACATAAAGGGCATGCACTGCGCCTCGTGCGTACTTAAAATTGAGGAGGCGGTTAAAAAAGTTGCTGGGGTCTCAACCGCCAACGTGAATTTAGCGACCGAACAAGCAACAGTGGAATGTGACGCGGCCAAAGTGACGGATGAACAAATTGCGGAAGCGGTGGCGGGCGCGGGATATGCGGCCGAACCGGTCGCCGTATTGGCAATTCATGAATTGCCCCTACATGACCACCTGCGCATGGAAAAAGCCCAAGAACTACACGATCTTAAAATTAAGGTCGCGGTGAGTCTGGCCTTCGGCGCATTAATTTTGTGGGGAAGTTTTCCGGGATTGATGCAAACCGCGCCACCCATTCTCAAAAATTTCTGGGTGCAATTTATTCTCGCCACGCCGATTCAATTTTGGGTGGGCTGGATTTTTTATCGCTCGGCCTTGGCCGCGCTCAAACACCGGACGACTACGATGGACACGCTCGTGGCGATGGGGACGACTGTGGCCTATGGTTATTCGGTGGTGGTGACCGTGTTTCCGTCTTTAGTGACGAGTGCCGGAATTGAACCCATGCCTTACTTTGACACGTCAGTAATTATTATCGCGCTCATTTTGCTGGGACGATTTTTTGAAGCCAAGGCCAAGGCCGGCACATCGCAGGCCATTCAGAAACTGATTGGGCTCCAAGCCAAGACCGCAAAAGTGATTCGTGGGGGCGTAGAAGTTGATTTGCCGATTGATCAAGTGACGGTGGGAGACGAAATTCGGGTTAGGCCGGGGGAAAAAATTCCGGTGGATGGAATTATCCTTACTGGCGAATCCGCGATTGATGAAGCGATGGTAACGGGTGAAAGCATGCCGACCGATAAAAAAGCTGGCGACACGGTGATTGGCGCCACCATCAACAAAACAGGCAGCTTCATATTTCGCGCGACCAAAGTTGGGAGTGAAACTATGCTGGCGCAAATTATCAAACTAGTGCAAGAAGCACAGGGGTCAAAAGCGCCGATTCAACGGCTAGCCGACAAAGTTTCGTCTGTGTTTGTACCGATTGTACTTCTACTCGCGGTGGTTACATTTGTGGTGTGGTATTTTTTAGGGCCAACGCCAACACTGCTCTACGCGATATTAAATACCGTCGCCGTTCTCATTATTGCCTGTCCGTGCGCCATGGGGCTCGCGACGCCAACCGCGATTATGGTGGGCACTGGCCTTGGCGCCGAGCACGGAATTTTGATTAAGGACGCGGTGGCGCTTGAGGTGGCGGGTAAGATTACGACGGTGGTGTTTGATAAAACCGGGACAATTACCGAAGGGCACCCGAAAGTAACGGATTTTTTGCTCATGGAAAATATAGAGAATGTGTATCAGGAGTTGGGGTGGGCGTTGCCGGCGAGTGACAGCCAGACCTCTCCTCAATCCTCCCCTTTGCAAAGGGGAGGAAGAACCACCCCCCTCGCCTCCGCAGAGGAGAGGGTCGGGGGAGAGGTCTCGCAGGCTATCCGTCGCTACATCCTAAGCCTCATCTCATCGCTCGAAAAGAAATCCGAGCATTCACTCTCTCAGGCGATAACTGAATTCGGCACGGCGGAACAGGCGGGAGAATTTCGCGTGGAAAGTTTTCAGGCGCTCTCTGGGCGCGGACTCACGGGCACGGTGGATGGGCATCGTATCCTCATCGGCACAAAAAAACTGATGGAAGAAGAGCGTGTGATGCGTTGCGCCGGGCTGGATGCGGCGGCGGAGCGTTTCCTTGGTGAAGCAAAAACGTTGGCTTTTGTCGCGATTGATGGAAAAAATGTCGCCCTCATTGCGATTACGGATACAATTAAAGCCACCGCGATCGCGGGAATTCAGGCTCTTAAAAAAATGGGCATTACGCCGGTGCTTTTGACCGGCGACCACCGCATCGCGGCTGAGGTGATTGCGAAGCAAGTGGGAATTGAAAAAGTCTATGCCGAAGTACTCCCAGCCGATAAAGAACGTACCATCCGCGAATTACAAAATCGCAATACTACTCCCTACTCCCTACAACCTACTGCCTCGATCGTCGGGATGGTCGGCGACGGCATCAATGACGCTCCCGCGCTCGCGGCGGCTGATGTTGGCATTGCCATGGGTACGGGCACGGACGTGGCGATTGAAGCGGCGGACATTACGCTGGTGAATAAAAATCTTATGAGTGTGGCGACCGCCATCAAACTCTCCCAAAAAACAATGCGCACGATTAAACTTAACTTGCTTTGGGCGTTTGGATATAATATAATTCTAATTCCCGTGGCCATGGGAGCGCTGTACCCGCTGTGGCATATCCTATTGAATCCCATTCTAGCCTCGGTCGCCATGGCGTCCAGTTCTATATCGGTGGTTATAAATTCATTACTCCTTAAAAGACGGAAAATTTAATAGATATTTTATGACAAATGGATCTGACAAAAAAGAACGCCGCGAACTTACGCGCGAAGATTACATCAAACTGGAAAAACAACAAAAACAAAAAGACTTGGCCAAGCGGATTGCCTTGTGGGGCGGCGTGGCCCTGGCTTTGGCCCTTATGCTGTGGGGCTTGGCAAAATTAGGCGCCAGCGGTGGTGCGGGGAACGGCACCAGTACGGTTGGCGGCGGCACGCTTTCAAGTCCGGTAACGGCCAGTGACTGGATGCGCGGCAACCCAAACGCCACGGTTACGCTCGTGGAATACAGCGACCTGCAGTGCCCGGCTTGTCGCGCCGCGCAAACGGCGGTACAGGAAGTGTTAAAAAAATATGGCGATAAAATTAAGTTTGTTTATCGGCATTACCCCCTGGCACAAATCCACCATAACGCCCAAATTGCCGCCCAGGCGGCGGAAGCCGCCGGTAACCAAGGCAAGTTTTGGGAAATGCACGACAAATTGTTTGACAACCAAAACTCCTGGTCCTCCACCAAAAACCCGCTGGACACCTTTGTGTTTTACGCGGGCGAGCTGGGGTTGAATGTAGATCAATTTAAAACTGACTTTGGGAGTTCGGCCGTGGCGAGTAAAATTACGGCGCAAGCCCTGGGCGGCGATACATCCGGCGTTAACGCCACGCCCACCTTCTTCTTAAATGGGGAAAAAGTTAATTTAGGCAGTTTCGCGGATTTGGAAACGTTAGTATCTGCGGCAATAAAATAATAACGATACCCCTCTCTGTGACTCTCCCCTAAAAGGGGAGAGAGCCAAGCGAACGGCGCGGGTCGTTCATTTCCTCCCCCTTTTAGGGGGAGGACAGTGGAAGGGGTATGAAAATTTCTGTTAAAATAAAATTTTCATTATGGCCCGCAAGACTTTCACTTATCTATTCCTGCTGTTCGCCCTCCTAGGTTTTTTGGACGCTTCCTACCTGACTATTGAACACTATCGCGGCGTGGTGCCGCCCTGTGCTATTGTATCTGGGTGCGAAACCGTGACTACCAGCGCATACTCTGTGCTGTTTGGGATTCCGGTTGCCTTACTCGGCGCGCTTTACTACCTCATGATTATCGTTCTCTCGATCTTGTATCTGGATTCTAAAAAAGAAAAAATTTTAAAAATCCTTGCCCGCGCAACCGTCCTCGGCCTTTTGGCTTCCGCGTACTTTGTTTACATCCAAGGCTTTGTCCTTCACGCCTGGTGCCTGTATTGCCTGGGTTCGGCCACTACTTCAACCCTGCTTTTTATAGTCGGCAGATTGTTCATGCGTTCAAATCACAACAATGTAACAATGTAACAATAGAACAATTGACGCCCACCCCCTTGCCTTGCTACTATA
>JAHFHV010000025.1:7276-16196 GCA_023246725.1 Candidatus Magasanikiibacteriota bacterium
AAACAAAAATTAGGGCGATATGATTCGCATTTAACCTACGGCGAAATTAGCTGGGACAGTTTTTTGGATATTATTGCGGACGTGCAATATCTTAACAATCACAAAATTTTTTATGACCTTGGTTCTGGCACCGGCAAAGCGGTTATCGCGGCCGCGCTCCTGGGGAGTTTTAGCCAGGTGTTGGGCATTGAACTATTGCCGGAATTATACACCGAAGCAAAAAAAGTGCTGTTAAAGTTTAACAAAAATGTTCGCCCCCAGCTCCACCCCGAAAGCAGGAGCGTGGTGGTGGATTATATTCATAACGATTTGTTTGACCACGACTGGAGCAATGGCGATGTGGTGTTTATGCAAACCACCTGCTTTAACGAGAATTTAATGAAGCGGCTAGAGGAACAAGCGGAGTGGCTGAAGCCCGGCAGTATGGTAATAACCTTAAGCAAGTATTTGCGCTCGCCATCGTTTAAAATAATTATGAATAAAAAATATCCCATGGGCTGGGGCGAGGCCACGGTGTTTATACATAAGAAGATTGCGTGATATGGGAATGATTGAAACCTTGCGATCCAAAGCCATAATATTCGCAAGAAAAGAAAGAAAACGGATTGCACAAAAACGAACTGACCCAAACAGATACCGCCCAGACGAACAGCCTGTCTCCATTTTTATGGCAGGCTCTCCCGGCGCCGGCAAAACTGAATTTTCAAAAAACATCATATCTATACTCGAAAAAAACCAAGATCACCGGGTCGTCCGCATTGATGGAGACGACCTCCGGAGCGAACTCCCCGGGTATTCTGGAAGTAACTCATTCATATTTCAAGGAGCAATCTCGCTTATCGTCGAAAAGATACATGACTTAGTTTTATCACAAAAACAAAGTTTTGTACTTGATGGCACATTCTCAAAGTTTGAAAAGGCCGTGGATAATATTCAACGATCTCTCGCCAGGGGACGACGGGTGTTTATCTTTTATGTCTACCAACATCCTGCCAGCGCGTGGAGATTTACCCAAAAACGAGAGGAGGTCGAGGGAAGAAATATACCAAAAGAGTCATTTATCGAACAATTTTTTGGCGCACGAGAGACCGTTGGCCATATCCGAAAAAACTTTGGCGAAGACGTTATTATTTTCCTCGTAAAAAAAGATTTTGAACGAAACACCGTGGAGAATGTGGTAGAAATAAAGCCTGCTGGCCAGTCGATTGACGAATATATTAAAGAACGGTATACTAAAGAAGAGTTACAAAATATGTTATGAAATTATCGACTTTTTTAAATAAAACCAAAGAGAAAAAACCCGACTATACCGGCTATTTTGCTCACTTTTTTTTACACGCTTCGGAGAAAGAGAAAAAAAAGGTGTTCGAGGATGCCGCGAGACGAGCGAATGAAGATCAGCGGGCGCTCATAGAAAATGTTAACAGGCTCCGACACAAGGCCACCTGACTAAGGCGGTCTTTCTTATATGTTTGCTCCATGGGCTGGGGCGAGGCCACGGTGTTTATACATAAGAAGATATAATTTCTCTCAAAGGAAGCAGACGATAACAAAAAATTCCCTGACTCGAGGAATTTTTTAGTTTCTTTCTGAAATCAAGGGGATTGCCACGGTCGCCTAGGACGACCTCGCAATGACAGGCGGGATTTCAATATATCTTTTCCACTTCAGTTACCGTGTAATAATATTTTAAAATATCCTGGTACGTCCAGCCATCTTTAAGGGCGTGGCGGCTGGCATCGTTACAGCTCATGCCATACCCATGGCCCCACAGGCGCTTGCCTTTGTCGTACACGGCTGTAACGCTTTTAAGCCAGGGTCTGGTTTTGCCAGGCCAGCTTTTGGTTTGGCCGTTGGAGTGGCCAAAATACGGAGTAATTATTGATTTGCCTTGGTGCGTTACCATTTCACCAGCCGTATCCTGCGCGGCCTGTGCAACGCGCGGCATGGTAATTTCAGAATTGTAACCCAGGTAAAGCTGATCTTGGGTGGTAGCAAACACATCAAATAAATACTTCTCGCTTGGGGTGGCGCCGAGCATGGCGAACGCATATGACCGCGCGGCTGTGAGGAGCGCTTTGGCGTATTCGGTTGGAATGCCATCGTCACTTTCTGCAATGCCCGCCACATAACTCTCCAGCGGGAGTTCATTAATTATGTAGGGCAATTTACTTTTGGGTGAATAGCGATACTCAAAAATTCCCCGGTACCTGTTAAAATTGGTCTTGCCGCGGCCCCTCACCGGGCGTTGGTAATTGGTAAGCGTGAAAGTTGAGGTTGTATCGCTCGGGACTAGGCGAAAATAATGCGGCGAATCAAAATTAAACGACTGGCTGTTAAAATGGTAGAGGCCGCTCTGGTAACTAACGGTGACTGCATCATTCGGAGCAAGCGTGCCCAACGATTGCGCACCGGAAAAAACTTCGTAACCAAAGTCCGAGGTAAATGTGACGGCGTTCGCGGTTTTATACAGGCCAACGCGGATACTGGGTTCGGCAATAAGCGGACGCGGGGAAGAGGCTGAAATATCCTCATCAACTGGCGCAGTTTCGATGTTGTCGGCAGTGGTGGTGGCAATTGCATTCCAAAAAGCTGTTTCTCCCGCGCTGTTAGCATTGGCCGCTACTGGCTGGATGCCGGCAATTATAAGAAGCGCAATTATAACGCTCCGAAAGAGAAATTTTTGAAGAAGTTTCATAGTAATTAAGCCGGATTATTATATCATGTATCAAGCCTCGCGGGAAGAGTATGGGTGTGTTATACTAGCCTCATCTTTTCTATGTCTCTCGCTCGCACTCTTGCCCACAATACCGCTCTCCAAGTATTTGGCAAAGCCGTAAGTACCGCGCTTGGCCTCCTGGCTTTTGGCTTAATGACGCGGAGCCTGGGGCCGGACCAGTTTGGCTGGTATGTAACGGCCGCCGGGTTTTTACAGTTTGTAGGGATTTTTTCCGACTTTGGTTTTGTCTTGGTGGTCTCTAACCTATTAAGCGAGCCGCGTTTTAAACCGGCTGATGTAATTAATACAACTTTTACCTGGCGCCTGATTACCGCCGCAATATTTCAAGGGTTAGCGCCCTTAATTTTTTTACTCTTCCCTTACCCGCCCGAGGTTAAGCGGGCGGTAGCGATTTTGACAATTTCTTTTTTGGCTATTGCGCTGTCTAGCATTGTGATTGGTTACTACCGAGCTAAATTGACTATGCTTCCGGCTACCCTCGGTGAAGTGTTGGGACGGCTGACACTCGTGGTTGCAATTTGGCTCTTGGCGCGCGGCAACAGCGGGTTTCTCCCCATGGTGGGCGCGGTAATCGCTGGGTCGCTTGTGACAACTATCTATTTATTTGTTAAAGGGCCTGGCGTACGACTCAAAATTAATAGGGCGGTTTCTAAAGCCATGTTTAGCAAAATGTGGCCCACCGCGCTCTCTATTATTTTTAACGCATTGTACCTCCAAGGCGACCGCGTTCTGTTGCCATTATACGTTTCTGCTACCGAAGTTGCCTACTACGGCGCCGCCTACCGCGTTTTGGATGTGGTGATTCAAATTGCCGCCATGGTGATGGGTTTAATTATGCCGCTCGTTACCTATGCCTGGTCGCGCGGACTCAAACAAGAATTTGTGGAGCGCTGCCAATTATCCTTTGATCTTTTGGCCTTTATACTTTTGCCTTCACTCGTTGGCATTTGGGTTTTGGCTACGCCCATTATGGTGCTCGTGGCGGGTGCCGCCTTTGCCCCGGCCGGCGCTATCATCCGCTATTTGAGTATTACCATTATAGGCTTGTGCCTGGGCCAAACTTTTGGCCACCTAGCGCTCTCCATCAACCGCCAGCGCGAGACGCTGTGGGTATTTATTATTGACGCGGTTTTAAGCGTTATTGGCTACCTTATATATATTCCCCGTTATGGCGTGCGCGGCGCCATTGGCGTGACTATTTTTTCCGAAATGTTTGCCGGCATTGCTCTTTTTGCCGTTTTCCTTTATTACGCCAAAGTTACGCCGCGCCTCATTACGCTAGGTAAGACCTTAGTAGCCAGTCTTGTTATGGGGCTCGTGGTGTATTATCTCCAACATCTTCCTTTGATTATTCCGATTGGCGCCGGAGCATTGGTGTTTGCGGTCTTAGTCCTCATTTTGAAGATTGTCTCACCAGCCACGATTAAAAAGATTGTGCATTTAAAGCCGGTTGCGGGAATACCGGAAAATTGATAGAATAACCACACTTGTCATTTCGACCCCGCATTTGCGGGGGAGAAATCTCTATCACAATCACTTCCACCACAGGCGGATCAGCCTATGTC
Organism: Candidatus Magasanikiibacteriota bacterium; assembly: GCA_023246725.1. Taxonomy (GTDB): domain Bacteria; phylum Patescibacteriota; class Patescibacteriia; order Magasanikbacterales; family GWA2-37-8; genus SICD01. The sequence goes on from JAHFHV010000025.1 coordinate 11,582, forward strand.
TGAAACAATAGAGCAGTGGAACAATGTGATTGAGACAGAGATCCTTCGCTACGCTCAGGATGACAAAACGTTCGACGAGCGATACTTTCAACTTTATAACTTTACAAACTTTTCGCCGCGCCTCAAATGACGTTGCGCGGCGTGATTTCGAACAAATCATATGGACTTCACTAAAATTCGCAACTATCTCTTTTTAGGAATACTCGGCGCGGTTACCTTGCTCTTCTTCTACATCCTCCGTCCGTTTGCCTACCCTATTTTTTGGGCGGCAGTCATTGCCGCCTTATTTTACCCATTTTATACCTGGCTTAACGGCTGGCTTAAGCACCCTAACCTCTCGGCCACTATTACGCTCCTGGCAGTAATCCTAGTTATTTTAATTCCGCTGTTAATTTTAGGCACTCTGCTGTTAAAAGAAGCCGTTAATTTATACGGCACGCTAAGCTCCAGCGGCAATTTGTGGACTGCGGCGTTAGAGCGCGTTACTAATTTCTTTAAATATAATTCGTACAACGCGCAACTGCACATTGATGAAAATTTTTGGGGCGCTAAATTTACCGAGGTAAGCCAAAACGTGCTCAACTACATCTTTACTTGGCTAACGAGCCTCACGCAAAATTCCGTGGTGCTGGTGTTTATGTTTATTACCATGCTGTACACGCTGTTCTTTTTTGTGCGCGATGGCGCGAAAATGCTTAAAAAATTATTGTATTTGTCCCCCATTGGCGATAAGTACGAGGTTATGCTGTATAACAAATTTACCGTGGCGGCTAGCACCATAATTAAAGGCACCATTATTTTAGGCGGGGTGCAGGGCGCTTTGGGCGGCATTATTTTTGCCATTACCGGCATTGAAGGCGCTTTGATTTGGGCGATTATCATGACGCTGTGTTCAATTATTCCGGGAGTTGGATCGGCCATTGTGTGGCTGCCGGCCGGAATTGTGATGCTGGTGACCGGCCACATTTGGCAAGGGGTGGCTATTTTGCTGGTGGGCACCGTGGTGATTAGCACCGTGGATAATTTACTCCGCCCCTTAATTGTGGGCAAGCGCCTAGACATGCACCCGCTGTTAATTCTCTTCTCCACCCTGGGAGGGTTGGCCATGTTTGGCATCTCCGGCTTTATGATTGGACCCATAATTGCCGCGCTCTTTTTGGCATTTTGGGAAATGTACGAAGAGTTCTATCGGACGGAGCTCAAAAACAATTAAATCGTGTGGGCACATTTCTCCGAACTCATTGGTTAAAAATTTTAACCATCCTCGCTCTCCTGGCGTGGTATATTTTTTTTCTGGCCTACCCGGTTTTTTTAACCCCGGCCGATATTGGACGCCATATTACAAACGGAGCGGTGCTTATGACAACGCCACTCTCTGGCTGGGGACCAATCCTGCATACTAATTTTTATACCTTCACCAACCAAAACTTTCCGTTTATCAATCACCACTGGGGCAGTGGTGTTATTTTTTATTTCGTCCACCGCCTGGCCGGTTTTACTGGCATCTCCATTTTTGGTTTAATTTTGAATTGCGCCACATTTTTGCTTTGTTTTGGCCTGGCCTACCGGCGCGGCGGGTTTAAAGTGGTAGCGCTCATAAGTTTTCTTGTCATTCCTCTCCTGGGCTACCGCGTGGAAATCCGCCCTGAATTGTTTAGCTATTTTTTTGTCATGCTGTTTTGGTTGTTACTATCGGAATGGAAGGAAGGACGACTCAAAAATAAATGGCTCTGGATGATTCCTCTGCTTGAATGCCTCTGGGTTAATTTACACCTGTATTTTTTCTTTGGCTTTGCCGTTTGCGGTATTTTTTGGCTGGAGGCGCTTTTAACAAAACCGCGTGATACTAAAAAAATTAAACTACTCACAATAATTTTTTTGTTGATGATGACGGCGAGCCTGATTAATCCATCAGGGTTTAAGGGCGCCACGTATCCATTGAGAATTTTAAATAATTACGGCATCGGGGTACAAGAAAACCAATCGGTGGCCGCCATTTCCAAAAGCAACCCGGGCGACCGCGGATTGATTTTATTTAAAATTATTTTGGCGAGTTTTTTGATTCTTGGGGCCGTGGCGTTTTTTAAAAGACGCGCCGCCCTCCGCCGCCCCGACCTACTCCTTGCCGCCGGGTTTGCCGCGCTTGCCTGGCTGATGGTGCGAAACGTAACGCTGTTTGGATTTGTGGCCCTGCCCACCGTAACCGGGCTGATTAGTTTATTGCTTCCAGCGCCGAGCGCGACACAGCCGAGCCGCGCCTTAAAACGCGGCGCCGCTTCTGAACCTGCGGCCCAAAAACCCTGGGGGTGGGCAATCGCCGGCGGGGCGGCTGTTATCTTTATTCTTGTTCTCTACTGGCCGCGCTTTCCGGAATTGTGGAACACCCGCGATATTGGACTCATGCCAGGAATTCCGGACGCCGCCAATTTTATTAACCAAAATCATTTGGCGGGCCCGCTGTTTAATGATTTTGATTCCGGGAGCTACGTTACGTTTTACCTCTATCCGCGCCTGCGGCCATTTGTAGATAATAGGCCCGAGGCGTTTCCGACAAATTTTTTTAAAGATACGTACTTACCCATGAACACCAATAAGACGGCTTGGGAGGCGGCTGTGAAGAAATATGACTTAAACCTGATTTTGTATTCATTGGATTCCCGCGCGCCCTACGCTTTGCCCTTTATTGTCACCCGACTTACCGACCCGGCCTGGGCGCCCGTGTATGCGGATAATTACGCGATTGTATTTTTGAAACGGAACGAACGCAATGCCGCGCTGATTAAACAATTTGAAATTCCTAAAGACAAATTCAGTTTGGAGCAAGGCTAAAAATTGTTTGCCGCCCAAAAATAAAAAATTAAGGGCGCAATCGTCCAATTGTCCGCGGAAACGGAATACACTCGCGAATGTGCTCCGTGCCACTAATCCAGCGCACGACGCGCTCAAGGCCAAGACCAAAACCAGAATGTGGCACTGATCCGTAGCGACGGATATCGAGGTACCATTCGTAATCAGCCTGGTTGAGGCCTTCCGCTTTAATGCGGTTGATGAGTACATTCACATCTTCCTCGCGCTGGCTGCCGCCAATAATTTCACCGCCGTTTTCCGGGGCAATCAGGTCATCGTTGAACACTCGTTCTGGATTGGACGGATCAGTTTTCATGTAAAACGGCTTAATGCTCTTGGGCCATTTTTCTATGAAGACAGGAACATCGCTATCTTTGGTCAAAATTCCTTCGTCGTCGTTGCCGAGGTCTTCTCCAAATTTAATATCGGAGCCATTTTCGTTTAGTTTTTTTATCGCGGCTTCGTAGGTATAGCGCGTAAACGGAGCGTCCACTTTTTTGAGATTCTCGATGTTACGTTCGAGAGCGGCTAATTCTTCCTGGCAATGTTCCAAACAGTAGCGAACGATGTAGCGAATTAATCCTTCCTGCACGCGCAAGTTGTCTTCATGCTCAAAAAATGCGGCTTCGGCATCCATCATCCAAAACTCGGTGAGGTGGCGTTTGGTTTTGCTTTTTTCGGCGCGAAAAACCGGGCCAAAATCGTAACAGCGGCCAATCGAGGCAATGGCGGCTTCAATGTAGAGCTGGCCGGATTGCGAAAGATACGCGCTACCCAAATCAAAATACGGCACGGCGAATAAAGTTGAAGTACCTTCGCAGGCGTTCGGGGTAAAAATGGGCGAGTCAACTTTGATAAAATCTTCTTGATGAAGATACTGGTTGATGCCGGTAATAATCGCGTCGCGCAGGCGCAAAATGGCCCACTGGCGTTTGCTCCGAAGCCACAGGTGGCGGTTCTCCAGCAAAAAATCCGGCCCGTGGTCTTTGAGGGCAATGGGGTAATCTTCTGCCAGCTGGAGGATTTTAAAATTGGTTACCTGGAGTTCAAACACCCCGGCTTTTTTAAGGTGCTTACTCACCGTGCCGGTAACTTCCACGGCCGATTCATGAGTAACTTTTTCTACGTCCACCCACACCTCGGTGGTAACACCGGCTTTAGCCACCACGGCCTGCGTCCAGCTAAAACCATCCCGCATTTCCAAAAAGGCAATCGGGCCGCTAGAGCGTTTGTTGTAGAGCCAGCCTTTTATGGTGACTTCTGTACCAACGTGGTCAGGAAAATCTTTGCTTAAAATGTACATATTTTTGGCTAGAATGAGATAAATTTTCTTTGTTTATTTTACTATAACTACCCATAAACCGCAAGCTCCTCCGGTAGGACTTGCCCCGGGATAAACCCGGGACGCCCAGGGTTAATCCCTGGGCGAACGCTCCTGGGGCTGGGATCGAACCAGCGAAATCCACGTTAACAGCGTGGCGTTGTACCACTCAACTACCCAGGAAATTTTAACTCCCAACATCGTCGTTATTAAAAAACTCCCATCTTGCGAGCGGGAGTGTTAGCCTGTTTAAAACAATTACAGACTACGCCCCGCTGGGGTGGGAGTTATTATTGTTATTATTGGAGCGGAATGACTGAAACATAGTACTCATTTAGTGTTTTTCACACAAAAGTGCTAAAATTAGCATAGAAAGTCGGCATGACTTTTACCGCTAATTTTTAACACTTGTCTATGAAAAGGGGGAATTATCCACAGGGCGCTTTG
>JAHFHV010000026.1 GCA_023246725.1 Candidatus Magasanikiibacteriota bacterium
TATAAAAATTAGCGCGCTACAGCCGTAAAAATATAGCCGAGTCTTAAAAAATTAAAATCCGCTCCGAGCCTCGCATCTATGGGGTTAAAAGGTCGGATTTTTTGTTGCGGGATTTTTTATTTTTTAATTCTATTTTTAATCGCGCTGCCAAGAGTAATATCGTCGGCGTATTTAAGGTCGCTGCCAAGCGGGAGGCCGCGGGCCAGGCGCGACACGGTGAGGCGGGGATTCATTTTTTTGAGTTCTTTTTCTACATACAGCATGGTGGTTTCGCCGGCCATGTCTGGGTTTAGCGCTAAAATGATTTCTTTAATAGCTGGAGCTTTGGCGCGTTTTAAAAGTTCAGGAATTTTTATTTTTTGCATTCCCTCGGCGTCGGTGGCGTCAACCAGGCCACGGAGCACGTGGTACACTCCGCGAAAATCTCCCGTATGCTCAATTACGCTTAAGTCTTGCGGGTCGGCTACCACGCAAATAGTGGATTGGTCGCGGCGCGGATCGCGGCAAATAGGGCAGGGCGAGGCATCACTAAAATTCCAGCACACTTTGCAACTTTTTACATTTTCCGTGAGGTGGCGCAGCGCCAGCATCATTTCGGTGGTTTCTTTTTTGCCGGATTTTAACAAATGAAAAACAAACCGTTCGGCGGTGCGCTCGCCGACCGAGGGGAATTTTTTGAAGGCTTTGATGAGATTGGAGATTGAGGGAGAATACATGAAAATGTAATCCGAATAAACGTATCTTAGCCGAATCTACGAATATCCTAATAATAACGAATGGCCATTTGTAGTATTCGGAAGTTCGTAGATTCGGATTGAAATTCGTGGATTAGGATTATTTAATTTGCCCCTGGCATGCCCGGAAATCCGCCCATGGCCTGCATTTTGCCAGCCATAATGCGCTGCATTTTTTTCATGGCGTCGCCGTGGGCGTCTTTAAGGCTGTTTTCCAGTTTAATTTTGTTGCTCGGCGTTAATACTTCCGGGTCAATGGCCAGGCCGGAAATTTGCATGCTGCCGTCCATGGTTAACACCACTTTATCGCCAAAGCTTTTTACGGTAACGGATTCGCCGGCCAGCGCGCCCTGGAGTTTTTTCCCTTGGTCGCGCATGTCTTTGAATTGTTTGAGTTTGGTGAAAACACTCATAGTGGTGTTTAGTTGTTGTCATCCTGAGCCCCGCATCTGCGGGGCGAAGGATCTCTGTCGCAATGTCACTGTTACATTGTTAGTGATTGGGACAGAGATTCCTCGCTCGACGCTCGGAATGACAATTGAATTAAATTAAAATTGGGGTATGGGGGGTGGTGCGGAGTTGGTGAACGCCGATTTTGGTTTTAAGGCTCCCGTTCCCGGGTCCATCATGGTGGTGTCTAAATTTCTAAATGACGCCAGGGTTTCGTTAAAGGCAACTTTTACGAGGCCGGTGGGGCCGTTACGGTGTTTGGCAATGTGGATTTCGGCAATGTTGCGTTCATCGGGGGCAATGTCTTCTAGCCGGTAGCCCCGATCCGCGGTTTTGCGGTAAATAAACAAGACTACGTCAGCGTCTTGTTCAATAGAGCCGGATTCACGCAAATGCGAAAGTTTTGGGATGGCTGGTTTACTTTGTTCTACCACGCGGGAGAGCTGGGAGAGCGCCACCACGGGAATATTCAGCTCGCGGGCAATGCCTTTTAAGCCACGGGTAATTTCGGCCACTTCCTGCACGCGGTTTTCAATATTACCATGGGATTCCATGAGTTGCAAATAGTCAATCACAATCAGCCCTAGCCCGTGTTCGGCTTGGAGACGCCGGGCTTTGGTGCGTATTTGCATTATATTAATGTTCGGCGAATCGTCTATAAAAATAGGGGATTCGGACAGAACGCCAATCGCGTGGCCAATGCGGGGGAAATCATCGTCTTCCGGGCGCTCCGACAGCCGGCCGGTGCGCATTTTCCACAAATCCACGTTAGCTTCCGAGCACAGCATTCTGTCTACCAATTGTTCTTTGCTCATTTCCAGCGAGAAAAGACCGACTGGAATTTTTTGTTTGGTGGCAATGTTCCGCACCATATCTAAGGCGAGCGAAGTTTTACCCACGCTGGGGCGGGCGGCAATAATTACTAAATCTGATTTTTGGAGACCGGCGAGTAAATTATCCAGCGCTTTAAAGCCGGTGGGGATGCCGCGGAGCTGTCCTTTGTTTTTGTGCAGTTCGTCAATTCTATCAAACGCTTCGGCTAACACGCCGCGAATGGGCGTGAACCCTTGTTTAAAATAAATTTGGGAGACGCCAAACAAATGGCGCTGGGCTTCGTCCAAGACTTGTTCCAAATCATTCACTTCTTCTTGGTAGGAGAGGCGGCTAATTTCGTGCGCGGCCGTTAAGAGGCGCCGACGGGTGGCTTTGCGATGCACAATGCCGGCGTAGTGGACGACATTGGAAGCGGTGGGCACCGCGTTTGTTAAGGTTGCCAAGTAGGTGCGCCCGCCCACGGCTTCAATTTGGTTTTTTTCTTCCAGGCGATTTGAGAGCGTTAAGAGATCAATGGGCTCGTTTTTGGCGTAGAGTTCCAAAACTACCTCGTAAATTTTGGCGTGGCTGTCTTTATAAAAATCTTCCAAGCGCACCAGGTCGGCCACTTTCAACATGGCATCTTTGTCAATTAAAACCGAGCCTAAGAACGACATCTCGGCTTCCAGGCTTTGCGGCGGTATTTTTTCAATCTCATCCATATGATTATGTACGAAATGCGAAAATTGCGAAAGTGCGAAACAATTGTCATTCTGAGCGTAGCGAAGAATCCCTGTCACATTCGCGAGATAACCACGACCGACAGAGATCTTTCGCCCCGCAGATGCGGGGCTCAAGATGATAAGCTGATGGTAGGACGTATAGTAGCTCAACCAAACTCTTTGAGCAAGGGCGCGCTTGGGGAGAAAATGTGTGGTAGAAGTGGATAAAGCCCTCTTCTGTCAAGCCCTAGTGTTTAGCTGCCGAGTATGTTACACTTTTGGAAGTATGGCCAAGAAAATATTGATATTTTTAGGGGTCGGTTTGTATCTGGTTTTAATCGGACTCGGTTTTTATTTACTCCATATTTCACAAACCGGCAGGAGCATTCTTAGTCCATGGCAAACCATTCACCCGGCGTATATCTATGTGTTTGCGGCCGCCACCATGTTCTTGGGGTTGTTGATTATTTTTTATGAACCGCGGACATATACCCCTCCCACTATCCCTCCCCTAACAGGGGAGGGAGCCAACGCGATGCGATCGTCGCCGTTCGTTTCCCTTCCCCGCTTAGGGGAAGGGCGAGGGATGGGGTATATGGCTTTTTTTTCAGGTAAAAATTTTCTCATTTTATTGTTAATTATCCATTCATTTCTTTTGCGCAGCTATCTGCCTTTGACGCACCAACTCCTTTACGGCGCGGACGGGTGGCGGCATATCGCGAACGAGGAACGAATACTTCAGGGACTCCCGTTTCTAGAGCCTAAACTCAGTGGCTCGCTTGCGTCAACCCCACAACCCACAACCCACAACCTGCTAACTACAATCGGACGATTATCCTATAGCGAACTCTGGTATTCAAGCGCGGCGCTGGCGGATACTTTTCATGTTAATTTGTTGACGGTGAATAAGTGGCTGATTCCGATTTTGTGGTCACTATTTTTTCCGCTCCTGATGTTTGCAGTTGGTAAAGCCCTGAAGTGGGATGATCGTCAGTCACTTTTTTTAGTGTGGCTAAGTAGCTTGCCGTTTGCTTTGCAATCGGCCGGGTCGTTTACCTTGCCGGTTAATTTAGGATTTTTAATTTGGCTGTTATTGTTTTTGGTTTTGCTCAAACGAGCCGACACGGAAAATCCCCGCCGTGGCCAGATAATTTTTTTATTGATCGGTGGAATTGTTACCTTGTTTGGTTATAGTTTATTCTGCTTGTTGTTTTGGTTAAGTTGGGGGTTAGTGGAGTTGGTGCAGTACTGGCACCGGCATGGGCGTTTGAGTCCAGTTATTTTAATTGTGGTTGGAATTGTGTCCGCGTTATTTTTTTCTGGAGTTGAACTTGGTGTTAAGTATAGTTATGTTGATCTGAGTGTCAAATGGACACACCAGGTTACCCAGCTGATTGGTAATTTTAGTGGTTGGTACTTAGCCTCTGGCCCGCGGCCGCACGATATTGCGACTGGCAATATTATTTTCAATCAAACTCCAAGTTATGCTTTCATCGCTAACGCGTTTACTATGTGGCGCTGGTGGCTTGTGATATTCATGATTTTGTTTTGGGTTGTTGTGATATTTGGTTTAAGAGAATTTTGGCGCCGCCGCACTACTCCTTACTCCCTACTCCTCACTCTTTCACTCGGCCTGACCGGCAGTTATATTTTTTCGCGATATTTTTTAAGCGGCGAACAAGTATTAACGCGCCGGCTGGATATTGTGCTGGCGTTTTTCTTTATTATTTTATTTACCGCCGGGCTGATGTCGCTTTTTAAATACGTTCCGTCAAAGTATCAAAAATCAGCGCAAGTTGGAATAATCATAATTTTAACGATGGCGATTGCGGCGTCGTATTCCCTGGGGCCGGATACGAATACTGTGAGCATGGACGAGTACCACGTCATGCAATATGTGTGGAGCCAGGAACAAAATAATTCTACGCATTGCGTGGTGGCCGATACGTATCCGCTTTTGGCGCTGGAGGCAATTTCCCACAAAGAAATTATTGGCGGCGGTTTCCCTATTAACGCCAATTTTGGCCAGCCGGAGTTAATAAAGTCTTATCGTGAGTTGACAGCTAATCCGAGTTTTGAAACGTGGCGGGATATTTTAAATGCGCAAAAAACCAACGACTGCTGGCTGGTTGCTTTGCGCAATAATTTGCAGTATAATGCTTTTATGGCTAAGGATTTGGGAAACTTAAGGTTTTTTAACGATACGGTCGCGTGGCATTATATTGGCCCCAGTATTTCCATAGATAATAAATAAAGAAAAACGTTGTCATTCTGAGCACATTCGCTGCGCTCAGTGTAAATTCAGGATGACAGTGAAAATTATGTCCGATTGTCTATTTTGTAAAATCGTGGCCGGAGCCATCCCAAACTATACTGTCTACGAAGACGATAATGTTTTGGCATTTTTGGATATACACCCGTGCTCACAAGGCCATACAGTGGTTATCCCCAAAAAACATTTTAGGGAGATTGGAGAAATGGACGCTGACAGCTGGCAAAAGTTAGCAGCTGGTCTCCAAGCGTCCGTTAATACAGTTCAAAAAGTATTACAGCCGGACGCCATGAATATTGGCATTAATGACCGGCCAGTGGCTGGCCAGGCCGTAGCGCATGCCCACTGGCATATTATTCCGCGGTGGGAAGGTGATGGGGGAGGATCCATGCATTCCATTATTCGCAGTCGTGAGAAAATTGATGTTCCCAGGCTGGCCGGCTTATTTCAATCATTTTAAATTATTACTCTATGCCGCCACCTGAATCCCGGAGAGCTCGCGAGGAGCGTTATGCCGACGTGGAGCAAACCAATCTTGATCGTGAAATAAAGCGAAGGGCCAAGGAGCCAAAAATTAAGCCGGGTACAGCGGTTAAGGCAGCTTTGCTGGCTAGCGGAATTTCCGCCGCCTTGGGCGGAGGTTATTCTAAATATAATGATTATCGCCGAGCCCAAGAAGAGGAAGCGGAGCGGGCAAAATCAAAAGCCCCAGGTTGGCCCAGGTTTGAATTACCTAATCGTTTATCGTTAATGCCGGAAATAAAAACCCCGGATTTTAAAAAAATTATTGAGGGCTGGTATCGGCACGAGGCCGGTTTTGAAGATAAGTTGACTTTGGTTGAAGATCATTTGGACGGTCAAGGCGGCCTTCCTGGTCCGGAAATGATAAGCCTCCTTATGGGAATCGCCCGTTATGAAACCAGCGGCGGCGACCCTGACGAAATGATTTCCAGCGCTGGCGCCGCTGGCACGTGGCAAGTGATGCCGCGCGGCGAAACCTCAGCGGAAAAAGCCGCTGATCGACAGCGTTTGGTAAAAGATGAGCGGTATTGTTTAGATCGAGCCGCTAAAGAACTCAAAAAACATTTTGAAAGGTTTAATCACCATATCGCGCTTACCCTGATTGCCTATAATTTAGGGCCGCGCGATATCTCGCCTCGCAAAGGCGCCCTTGAGCCTCGTATGCAGGAGCTATTTAAGCAATGGCTAGAGGAGAATGGCTTGCCGCCAGCCGATTTGCAAAGCGCTTCCGCGGTTGAATTATTTAATTTCGCAGTTGATTCTGATCAATATAAAAAGGTTCTCAACTATGTTGTTAAAGTCATTGCTTCAGAAAAAGTTATTGGAGAGCACTTAGGGCCGCGCAGACGCTTAAGCTATAGAGGCGGAGAGTTGCAACTTAATCCATCTCGAGGAACAACAGTTTTTAAAATGGCTCCTTCTCCCACTCCGGAATTTCCCGTACAGAAATTTTCAGCGGCCGATTCTTCGCAACCGTCTTCTGGATATAAGCCAGATCCGACTGCCAACGCGCGTACGGTGCCGCGCCGTAGCGGGCGACGTGGTAGTTAGCTGTATGCGACGATTGCTGGCACTGGTTGGCGCGTTTCTTGTTGTATACGGATTGGGAATGATGTCCGTGCGCTCAATCCCTGCCAGGAGCCCGGCGACAACAACTTCAACCCCAAGAGAAGCGTACGTTCGTACTAGTACACCAGCACAAACTATTCGAGTTTTTGCTCACGTTACCACGACTGTCCCCTCTGTACTCGTGACCAGGGTAATTGATGGCGATACTATTGAACTGTCAAACGGAGTAAAAGTTCGTTACATTGGAGTGAATAGCCCCGAGAGCGTTGACCCCCGGCGGCCAGTGCAATGTTTTGGCAAAGAAGCTTCCGCGTATAACAAGCAATTGGTTGAAGGCAAAAAAGTGAAACTCGTTAAAGATATCTCCGCAGTAGATAAGTATGGACGATTACTTAGGTATGTGTATTTAGAAGATGGCACGTTTGTTAATTTAAAACTCGTGCAGGAAGGCTTTGTCCGGGCATATACCTTTCCGCCGGATGTAAAATTCGCCAACATATTTAAAGAGGCGGAGCGGGAGGCGAGAGAAACGGGAGAGGGTTTGTGGGGGAGTTGTAAATGAATGTAATCCGAACCAACGAATCTTAGCCGAATCTATCACCGCCGCGAGCGGGATCCCGCTGTGGCGGGACAAATATCCGAATAATAGCAAATACATTTGTAGTATTTGGATTTTCGTAGATTCGGATCAAAATTAGTAGATTAGGATTATAATATGTCAACACTTATTTTCGACATTGAAACCGTGGGAGAAAATTTTGACGAACTTGATGCCACCACGCAAGAAATGCTGACACGCTGGATAAAAAAAGAATCGTATGATGAAGAAGAATACGAACGGCTGGTAACCGACATTAAAGAGGGGTTAGGATTTTCCCCACTGACCGGTGAGATTGTGGCAATTGGCGTGCTGGACGGCGAGAAAAATAAAGGCGTAGTATACTATCAGGCACCAACGTCGTCCCCCTCTCCCCAAGGGAGAGGGGCAGGCCTGTCCGCCATAGCTTCACAAGGAGCGAAGGTGGAGGGTGAGGGCGAAACAGTTGAAGAAGAGATAGATGGTATAGTCTTTAAGAAGCGAACCGAAAAAGAAATGTTAGAGCAGTTTTGGCAGGGCGCTAAGGGCTACCACGATTTTGTGAGTTTTAACGGCCGCTGTTTTGACGTGCCGTATTTAATGATGCGCTCGGCCATACACAAAATTAAACCAAGCAAAAATTTAATGGCCAATCGGTATCTTAATTACATGCGCGATGACGCCAAGCACATTGATCTGCGTGATCAACTAAGTTTTTATGGCGCGGTGCGGCGGGCGGGGAGTCTTCACCTGTACTGCCGGGCGTTTAGCATTAAGAGCCCTAAAAGTGGGGGAGTAACCGGGGATGATGTGGCTGGACTGTTTAAAGACAAAAAGTTTTTAGACATTGCCAAATATAACGTGGGCGATTTGCGGGCGACGAAAGAACTTTATGACCGCTGGAGAGAATACTGCGACATTTGACAGTATAGTTTTTCTAGAATACAATTAATTAACAACTTTGATGTATGAAACAACCTGCGCAGACAACGTCCGTAAAAAAAATTGAGAAAGAAATTATGGCTGAAGCCAAACAAATTTTGAGCTTGCTGGCTGTTGCCGCTGCGTTAGCCGGGACAGCGAAAAATAAAAAGACTAAATAATATGGGTAAAGGAAGTGAATTAATGCGTCGTCCTGAACAAGGGATGCGCGGACTCGAGCCCGGCGTGGAGGCTAGTATTGGTGATCGTAACTGGCATGCAGTTTCTTCACAGTTGGAGGTGCTGATAGACTCTTTATCACATCGCACACCAGCAGAATTGGCTGGAGCTTTGGGGCAACTGGAAGAAATGCTGCCAGATTTAGGCGCGGAAATTGGCATGCATAAAGATACTCTTGATCTAGCCAAGGTGGGGACAGCAAAAAAACTCGCGGCGATGATCTTTGCTCGGTTCTTTCCTGAATTGCGCAGTATTGTGCGTCGCGCGGAACTACGAGAAGGGGCTGAAGTAAAATTAAAAAATTTGGAACGTGTCCGTGATCAATTACGCGAGATGAGGATAAAATTAGGTGAAAAAATTGATGAAGCTCTTGAAATGAGCCTGCGAGATAATGATAGAGGGGCTTACGATGAGTGCCAAAGAATACGAGAACGTGAGGCGCTTGTAAAATCATATTTGCAAAGGTTAAAATTGTTGGATAAAGAGGAAGATACAAATGTTTTGAGAGATTTAGAACAAAGTCCAATGTCAGGCAGTACAGAATACATGAGGAAATCATCGGAGGCTCCCTATGTCCTTCTGTATGAAGAAATAACGGGTCAATCTATCGTTCCTTCAGAACAGCAGCAAATAAGCGATAAACAAATAGCTAGTAAATTAAGGGGTCTAGAGATCCAGCTAACTGAAGAATTAGCGCGACTACGGCAGAAACGAGCGGCAATTTTACAACCAAAACGACTTGAATTTTCCCCTGCTCAAGGTCAGCGCGCGCTGGACGAATAAATTTTGTCACGTGTACACTCAGTCGGAGAGACAACTTCTTCTCACCCTTGCTCGACAATCAATCGAGCATTTTTTGAATACGGGGGAGAAATTGGTTTTGGGTATGGACAGGTCGCGACCTGTCCCTACGGCCAAGGGGTTGTTAGAACCGCGCGCCAGTTTTGTTACGCTCACGAAGGAATTTGAGCTCCGCGGATGCATTGGCAGTTTGTCCGCTGTGAGACCTTTATATGTGGATGTGATTGAAAATGCCTATGCCGCGGCGTTTGAGGATGACCGGTTTTTTGCCGTGACCAAAGAAGAACTGCCAGAAATTCATATTGAAGTTTCGGTTTTGACCCCGCCACAAACACTGTTATTTTCTTCTCCTGAAGATTTGTTGAATAAGCTCACCGTGGGGGTGGACGGAGTCGTAGTATCCCTGGGGAATAAAAGCGCGACATATTTACCGCAGGTGTGGGATGAAATTTTGGATAAGCATGATTTTATGTCGTCCTTGTGCCTTAAAGCCGGGTTAGAGCCTAACGCGTGGCAGAGCCCAGACATTAAAGTAGAAACTTACCGGGTGGAGATAGCGGGGGAGTAAAACGACTTTGAACAAAGGTCATTTTTGTTGTATACTGTAGATATGGATGAAAATAACGCAACATCGCAACAACCAGCGCCTGGCGCGCCGGTAATTAAAGCTGACCCCGAAGTCAACTTCTTTGCGGCGACTAATTACCGGAATCAAAACCGGAAATTTGGCATTAAAATTGATGACCGCCGCCGCCACATGTATATTGTGGGCAAAACCGGCATGGGCAAAACCACCATGCTGGAGAACATGGTCTTAAATGATATTTACTCGGGCCACGGGGTGGGGGTAGTGGATCCGCACGGCGACTTTGCCGAAAAAATTATTAATTACGTGCCGCCCAGCCGCATTAACGACGTGGTGTATTTTAATCCCTCCGACATTGATTACCCCATTGGCTTTAACATTTTAGAAACCGTGCGCCCGGATCAAAAGCACTTGGTCGCGTCCGGCCTTATGGGCGTGTTTAAAAAAATCTGGCCGGATGTGTGGAGCGCGCGCATGGAATATATTTTGAACAACACCATTTTGGCCTTGTTGGATTTTCCGGGCACCACGCTCCTCGGCATTAACCGCATGCTGGCGGACGAAGAATACCGCCGCCGCGTGGTGAACAACACCAAAGACCCGGTGATTAAAGCCTTTTGGCAAACGGAATTTGCCAACTATACCGATAAATTCCGCTCCGAAGCCGTGTCGCCCATTCAAAATAAAATCGGGCAGTTTTTGTCGGCCTCGGTTATTCGCAATATTGTGGCGCAGGTCAAGTCGCGCATCAACATTCGCGAAATCATGGATACCAAAAAGATCTTCATCATGAACCTCTCCAAGGGCCGGATTGGCGAGGATAATTCTAGGCTCCTTGGCGGCATGCTTATTACCCGCATTCAGCTGGCGGCCATGGAGCGCGTGGACTTGCCGGAAGCGGAGCGCAAAGATTTCTTTTTGTACGTGGATGAGTTTCAAAATTTTGCCACGGAAAGTTTCGCCAATATTTTATCCGAGGCGCGCAAATATCGCTTGGATTTAATTATGGCGCACCAGTACATGGAACAGCTGGAAGAAGAAGTGCTGGCCGCCGTGATTGGTAACGTGGGTACCATGGTTACGTTCCGCGTGGGCTCCACGGACGCGGAAATTTTGGCCAAAGAGTTTATTCCCACCTTTGTGGAAGAAGATTTGGTGAATTTGCCCAAATTTCAAACCTATTTAAAGCTCATGATTGATGGTGTGGCCTCGCGGCCGTTCAGTGCCACCACCTTGCCGCCGATTGGTTCGCCAACCGGCAGTACCGAGCGAGTGGTGCGCGTGTCGCGCGAGCGCTATGCCACGAACCGTGAAAAAATAGAAGAAAAAATTATGCGCTGGAGCGGCATGGTGCCCATGGGGGCGGATGACGCGGCGGAAATGGATATTGATGATGAGGATGTGACGTTTAAACACGAGGTCAAGCCGGTGGCGCCAAGCGCCATTGTCAAACCTCAAATGTTAAACAAAGCTCAAACCTCAAATGTCAAAATGACAGCGCCAATGGCTCCACGCGATAATCCGCCGCCGCGAGTGAATCCGCCCCAACCACAGCCGCCTGTTCAGGCCCCCATGAAACAACCAGTCAACGTAGCGCCGATTGTTAACATTGCCACTCCGACGGTGAGTATTTCTGCCGGAGTCGTAAATGTTCCCCGCGCTCAAGCTCCAATATCTGCACCGCTCGCTCAAAATACTCGATTCGTAGATTCGGACATTAGTAGATTCGGCTCAAAATCTGTTGATTCGGATTACCCTCAAAAACGGAAACGTAAACGAAAAAAGAAAAATCGTGACGGCAGTATGCCGCCCCAAGGCGGGGAGCGGGTATTTTTGAACGACCCCAATCAGCCAGGAATTTCTTTAACACAAGCAATGGGTGGTGGGGGTCGATCTCCCTCTCCCCACGGGAGAGGGACACAGGGTGAGGGCAATCGCCAAGATCAACGCCCGCCACAGCAATCGCAATCAGCTCCAGCTCGCGTTGAGCCTCAAACTTCTCATTTTGACGCCCCCGCGCCGCTTGACCTTGGTTTTACCAAGCCTTCTGAACCTATTAATCCGCCCCAGCCTTCCGAGCATCCCAAGCCTTCGGACTCGTTCAAACCTTCTCCCGAAGCCGCGGCGCTTTTAGGGTTTGTGGATCAAAAAAAACCTTCGTTGCCTACCCAGCATCCCGAGCTCCCCAAGCCTTCGCCAAGTCAGTCGCCTCACCATCTCACCAATGTTCCGCCTGGGCGCGTGGTCAAAATAGGGGATTAGAAAAATTAAACTAAAACAAAAAACCGCTCTTTCCGGAGCGAGTTTTTTGTCTCGTTTGTGCACAAGGTGAGATGCCCGACTGTTGTAATCTTGCCGGGCGGAAGATGCCACTTTGAGAACGTGTGGGGCGCACGGGGGTCAGGGGATGACCGGAAGACGTCGATGGCCGTCGCTCGTTTTGGCCCAGTGTCGCTCGCGCGGCGGGCAGAGACCCATAACGTTCTGATCGATGTGGCGGACCCGCGCCCACACGTCGGCGAGCGACTCGGTGCGCAGATCGCCGAGCGGATCCTCCTCGCCGTCGCACCGGAAGACCTTGCCCTCGATCGAGATGTGGACCCCAGTGGAACGAAGCGTGCAGGGGTGACTGCCGCCGAAGGGGAAGATGCCCGACTGCTTGATGCCGAAGCGGTCTCGATCCTGTTCACGGAGCGTCTGCCACAGGTGCGCCTGCTCCTCGTTCGAGAGCGCATCCTCGCGCTCGTTCTTCACCCGGCCGGTCCGGAGGAAGTTCTTGAGAACGAGGAAGATGTTGCTCATCCGCGCATAGAAATGCAGGGATTTGATGTCGTGCAGATTGCGCCGCGTGATGATCGTGTCGAAGCCGAAACGCGTGGGCGTACATCTCGCGAAGCCTGCCATCTGGCACGTCATGATCGCGTGGTTGCGCTCGTCGAAGTACCCCTGCGCACGCTTTCCGTTCGTCTCGCCTGCGACCACGGATTCCTGATACACGCGATCCCGCAACGAGTTCACCTTGATGACCACGGTCGCGCCCAGATCGTAGAGCTTCTGGACAAAAGCATCATCGGTCAGGCGGAACGACGCTTCGGTGAACACAATGGGAGTGAGGCCGAGGCTCGCCGTGTGTCCGACGATCTCCCAGAAGTTCGGATCGAGCGTGGGTTCGCCCGCGCCGATGAAGTTCATCGACCTCGCGCCCAGCGCCGCCGCCTCGCTGATGATGCGGAGGCGATCAACGAGCGGGAGCTCCGTCGCGAGCCTACGCTTCTCCGCTTCTGGGCTCGCGTCGCGCTCGGTGTAGCAGTAGTCGCAATTCCACGGACAGTAGTTGCTCATGCCCTCGAAGGTCACGTTGAGCATTCTGCCCGCATTGATGGCCGCCGCCATCTCCTTGCGCGAGAAGTCCCACCCGCGCATCACGAACCCGTGCTCACGGATGTCGAACTCCGGCGGAAGATCTTCTGGTTTGATGATGGCCATTGTCCTTGCCTTTTTTCTAGACATCCAGCGCGGGTGGATCCAACCAGCACTTTGTTCTAGACTTACCATCATATCATATCTAGAATAATTTGTCAAGTACTTTTACCAGTTTTTTTATCTAAAATTAGCCTAAATAATATATTTTGTGCTACAAAGTTGACACAATAATATTTTTATGCTATACTAAGCGTAATCCCCGCTTGGGCGGGGTAGGGGTGGGTGAGACCGTTGAGTGTCAATCGTTCAAAGGAATGCGATTTTTGCTTTCGGTAGTTCACACCTCCCTACCCTCCTCACAGGAGGGAATTACTTTAACTAACTACAAACTCTATGGACAAAAATTTTTACAATATTCTCAAAGACCTTGGCTTAAACGAAGAAGAAGCCCGCGTGTATGCGGCGCTTTTGGAATTAGGCCCGTCGATAGTAACGCCGGTAGCATCCCTCGCCAAAGTGAACCGCACCACGTGTTATAACATTTTGGAATCGCTGGTAAATAAAAAAATGGCGAGCAAAGCCAGTTACCGCGGTAAACTTTCGTATAGCGCCGAGGACCCCACGCGCCTGGTGAGTAATTTAGAAGAAGAAAAAAAACAGCTTGAAGTTACTCTCCAGAAAGCCAAAGCCTTTGAACCGGAGTTGACGCGCCGGTATACGCAAAAATATACCAAACCGATTATTAAATATGTAGAGGGTTTGGATGGTATTATTGAACTATACGAAGACAGTTTGCGTTGCGTGGATAAAAAGGAGGGACTACGCGCCTACACATCGCTCCGCGATTTGCGCGAAGAACTCGGGCCGTATCCAGATCAATATTTTGCCGAGCGCACGCGCCGCGGTATCCCGATTCGTTCCATGGTACCGGATACGGAATTTGGCAAAGACGTGAAACGCAAATCCAAAGAATTTTTGCGCGAGGTGCGCCTCTTGCCCAAAGACAAGTTTGATTTTTCGCCAGAAATTTATCTGTACGACAATAAATTGTCGGTAATGTCGTTTAAAGAAAAATTTGGTTTTCTGTTAGAAAGTAAAGAAATCGTGGACGCGTTAAAAATCGCCTGGCAGCTTGCCTGGGAGCGGGCGGCGGAGTATGATAAAGATATAAAAATTGATTAATATGAACCTCCTCACCGAACTCGAAAAATTTAATCTTACCGAAAACGAGGCCAAAGTATATGTGGCCTGTTTAAAATTAGGTCCGGCGTCGATGCAGCAAATTGGGGAAGAAGCTGGTTTGAATCGGGTAACGATGTATGGATTAGCCGAATCACTCATTGAAAAAGGATTCTTACAAGAAGAATATATAAAAAATAAGCGCCGGATCGCAGCTTATCCACCCATGAAATTGTACGATGTGGTGAGTCGTGAACACGAACAATTGAAGCGGCAGGAACGATCGCTCGAATTTTTAGTGCCGGAACTCAAAAAAGTTGCTCGCGCGGGAACGAGCGGCGGGACTAATGTCATTTATTACGAGGGTGAGGAGGGCTTACGTAATTGGGCCAGCGATGTGTTGGCTACCAAAGGTGAGGTTTTAGAATGGACAAAGATTGAATCATTTGTTAAGCCGTTTGAAGATTATTTGGAGTATTATTATTTTCCAAAAAAATTCGCGTTACAAATTCCCACGCGTTTTATTTTTCTCGATACTCCCGAGGCGCACGCGTATGTGAAAAAGCGTTACCTGCACCCCAAAGCCTCACCCATGAAAGCACGCTTTATTCCGCCCGAGCAATTTAACTCGCCAGGGTTTGTGGCCATTTATGATGATCGTTTGAGTATCGCGCTCCCGTCCGAAATGCGGGCGGTAGCGGTGGAAGATAAGCTGGTGGCCAATACCCAGCGGCAAATATTCGAATTTGGCTGGTTACATGCCAAGGATGAAATCCAGAATAAGCCATATCCTTCTTTTAAAGCTTCCCTCTCCCCGCGGGAGAGGGATAGAGGGTGAGGGTGGAAGTGAATTTTAAGAAATGTTGTAGTCCTACTACAACATTTTTATTCAGATATTTTGTTTATAATTAAACAAAATATGACCATCCATTTAAAAAATGTAATTTTTTAGTTTACAATTTTGCCATTTTTTGCTATTATTTCAAAATATTCAAATATTAACAATCATATGGCTCATGACTCAGCCTATCATTTTAAAGGGGATGTTCTATCTCGCAGCCAGCTTATTGAGCGAACGGTGGTAGAGTGCATCATTGCGAGCGTCGCAAAAATTCCAGACAATGAACGAACTTGGGGAATGGCGTTTGAACTCAAACACAGCTCCGGCGTTATTCAAATTGGAAGACTCTTGGCGCAAAAGCGCGGGCTAAACCCGGAGCTTGCCGGTATTGCTTGTGTGCTCCACGATATTTATGTTAATGAAACCGGAGACGATACCAGTCACGCGGCGCGTGGGGCGGCTATTGCCGAGCAGATGTTGCGTGACACCAAAAAATTTACTGACACAGAAATTGCCCTTATAACTCAGGCTATAAAAAACCATAGCGATAAGCACATTGTTTCCGACAGTCCGTATGACGAATTAGTAAAAGATGCCGATGTGTTTGAGTGTTGTCTTTATGAGAATGGCAAGGCCGCCTATTTGGCTTGCAAAACTGTTGAAACCTGCCGTATATATTTTGCGCGTGTGCAGAAAATTCGTGCGGAGCTTGGCCTCCCCAATGATTCTCAGTGGGATATTTAATGTCTTTTAATATAGATGTGCTATGAAAATTAAACTCCCATTCGATCCAGCTGGCAACATTTTTCG